>NZ_MCTV01000038.1:0-87327 GCF_002874545.1 Shewanella sp. 10N.286.52.C2 | reverse complement strand
ATATAAAAAGTACTTTTCTCTTCCTCCTCTATACCTCAATTAAGAGTGTGCAGTTATTATTTGAATTCGGGTTTTCAATGCTTAGCTAAACGTAATATATAATTTATTATTAGGCATGTTGCCATGATACATACCTTAAATAATCGCCATAAAATAATAGTTTCACTAATGCGCATCTAGTTAACCAAGAGATATTTAGCATTTAAGCCAGCCTAAGCGAAAAAATCCCTAGCTTAGATAGCTAGGGATTTTTTGTTGGTGAACTAACTCGTCTGCCTTTAACATTGAATGTTACAAATCGATTATACTCGTTCCCCTATGGCACAATTTTAAACGATGGGTTTGCTTGGGTTAGCGACTTAGCGAGTTTTTGAATTACTGTCTGATCGCCTTGTAAACTGGCTTGCTTGGTTTTCAGTAATTCCGCGATGCTCACCTGCTGTAAACTAAACTTATCAACATCTTCTTTGTTGATGGTAAAGGTTGCATCTGCAGCGCTCTTTTTAGTCACTTTGATGTTGTTGAGGTTACCGTTACTCATTTCAACATAGTAAGTTTCGTTAATATCAGGCAGTACGATATTCATGGTAAAGCTATTGTGTTGGGCAACACTGGCATCAACTTGCACTGCCAGATAATCTAAAATCATCCCCATGTCCATTTCACTGATCACATCAGCAGAATTGCCTTTTAACACTGTTTCTTGAATGCCATGGCGCAGTTCATAAGCACCACTTAAATACACGTTGCGCCAGCCCGCGCCTTCACTTTGATAGCCCAGTTGCTCGTAGGTATCAGCCAGTAAGTCGCGGCCTTGTTGTAGCTCAGGGCAAGCGGTTACGACTTTATTCATTGCCGTGGCAACAAAATTATATTCGCCTTTATCAAAGTCGCCCTGCGCTTTGGTTAACACCGCTTTACAGCCTCCCATGTACTCAACAAACTTAGCCGCTTCAGCTTGAGTTGGCAGTGGGTTAAGGTTTGCCGGATTCATATCAAAATAGCCAAGATACAAGTTATATACTGCTCTGGCATTATGGCTATAGGTACCGTGGTATCCATTGGTATGCCATGCACTTTGAATGGTTTCTGGGATCAGGTTTTGGATCTCCCAGCCAATGTCTTGCATCACAACGCCGTTATTGGCTAAACGCAGCGACTGATTATGAACAAAGCCATAGTTGTCTCGTTGCAGTTTAAGAAAATCATTTAAATCTTCATTGCCCCAAATCGGCGCTGAGTGCGCAGCAAATAACACATCCGCTTCAGCACCAAACTCAGTGATCACCTCATTAATTTTCTTTGACCACAGTAGCGCATCTCTGGTTTTCGCACCGCGTAAGGTGTAAATGTTATGCATGCCTTTATAGGTCAGCTCTGCTGCCCAAATGGCGTTCATACTTGGAATATAGGCCACAGCTTCTGAGGTCGCCTCTGTACCAGATGCATCCATGAAAATAAATTCAAGTCCATCAATCGTCCAAGACTCGATATCAGCTTTATGATTAGTTTCAATCGGTTTAACGTAGCTTAGCTCGCCTTTAGTTACCGCATTTGATAGCGCAGCATCAACAATACCGGTTTCACCAATTGGCAATACGGTGCCGTATTGATAAGACACGCGGCGTGACATGGCATTACCCGCTAGCACGTTTTCATCAACTATTTCTTTGGTGATGTTTTTAGAGCCATAAGCCACTACATCAGGGAACATTTTTTGAATACCACGCGCGCCGCCAAAATGATCGCCATGGGAGTGGGAATAGATCATCGCTACCACAGGTAAATCGCCGTCTTCTGGTAAGTTGTTTAACGCAAAACGAAGCGATGCTTCAGCAGCCTCTGGGGTCGTTAACGGATCTAAAATAATCCAGCCTGTTTCACCTCTAACAAGGCTCATATTGGCAAGGTCGGTGCCGCGTACCTGAAAGATTTTATCTGCGACTTGATACAAGCCTGCCGCTTCATGGTTCACTTGTCCTTGACGCCATAATGATGGATTCACCGTATCAGGGGTTTTGCCTTCTAAAAATCGATAGTCATTCCAAATGATGGCTGCGGTCGTTTCATCAAATTCGGCGATTAAGCCTTTACGGGTTTCTTCAAAACCCTTGGTATTGTTAAAGTCTAAGGTTTTGGCAAAAGCTTTATTGGCTGCAATCGTCGCTTTGGTGGCTGGCTTTCCTTGGTATTCGAATGTGGTAGTAAGCGCATGCTCATCAGTGCCTGCGCTATGGTCATGATCGTGCGCCACGACAGCTGAAGAACATACAGACAAAATTACTGTAGTAATAATTGATTTTTTCATAAACACCTCGGTTTAAAGTAAAGCCAGATATCAGTTTAAGGGGACTAAATATCATCAATAGGTGTATTATATATAAGCTGTGACAACGATGAATAAGCTACAAGTGATGTTAAACATAAGCCTGACTTATATTAAAGAGGCCGTAATATGGATTTGAATCTGCTAAACACCTTCATGAAAGTGTATGAATTACAGTCATACACTAAAGCTGCCGAGCATTTTAATATCAGTCAGGCGGCGGTGAGTATGCGCATAAAACAACTTGAAGCCGATATCGCTAATACGTTATTTATCCGCAAAGGCCGCTCTATTGAGCCTACTGCCCATGCCAATTACATGATGACTAAACTCGCGCCAGCGTCAGATTTAGTTTATGAAGCCCTATTTAAAGTCGGCCATAAAATTTATGCCCCTGATTTATTGGTTTATGACTTAGCCAGCCTCGACATTGACGTGTATACCCCACCGCTGAATCAAGAGCAGATTTTTACTGATATCAGAAATCGAAAGGTCGACTTGGTATTAGACTTTGTCACCATTAACGACCCAAGCGTGGTGAGTAAAAAGGTATCTGAAGAAGAAGTGATGGTTGCCGTAAGACAAGATCATCCTCGGATTGTAGACTCAATCACTGAACAAGAGTTTTATAATGAGCGCCATGTATCCATCAATATCAGGCGCGAAAAGTCGAACTTATTTATGCTATTAAGTGACGCCCCAAAACCCAGAGATATAGCCCATGAAGCCACTTCGCTAGTCTCGCAGCTTGCCTATGTTGCCCATACTGATGCCATATCCATCACCCCGAAACGATTTACTTCGATTGCAGCAAAACTTGGCGTAAAGCTACTTGCTTGCCCAATGAAAATGAATAAAGCGCCCATCTCGATGCTTTATCATCGATCATTTTTACATAATGATGAGCATAAAAAATTAAGGCAAAAAGTGAAAAATAAAATTAGCCTTCAGAGTCAAGATTAAATAACTTATTTTTATTTGAATTTTAAGATAACAAGATAGGTAAACCCCCAAATATACTGCCCATTAATGTTAAGGACAACTAATGACCTTTTGTGTAAACACCACTAAATTAATCTGTTTTTTATTATTACTAAGTGCTCAAAGCTATGGCTATGCCTCCTCGTTACTAGGTAATACAGCGCCTAAAAAAGTCAGCATTACAACTACATCAATAGCAAGGTTAATCAAGGACACCATAGATGATTCACCTCAGCCATTTAGTGGCAGCGTCATTTTACTAGAAAATGGTAAGCCACTGCTCAAGTTACAAAAAGGCAAAGCAATTACCCAAGGTTCTAGCTTTGTTATAGCATCTCTTTCTAAACAAATTACCGCCACTTTGATTCTGCAAGCTGTCGATGCTGGTCAGCTAGACTTAAAGGGTTCACTGAATAGTTATCTTTTTGATGAGGCTGCCCCTAATCAACCCAAACAGCACAACAGTATTGAGTCGAGCTCAATCGAAAAAACTCATTTTGATCCTAAACGATATAACGAAACAATTACCATACATCACCTCCTTAGTCACACCTCTGGAGTTGACAAGTTAGGCCAGCCCAATAAATTTGAACCTGGCAGTCAATTTCAATACTCTAACTTGGGTTATTCTCTTTTAGGGCAACTACTCGAACAGATAAACCAACAATCATTTGCTCAACAGATTGTGCAGTTTTCACAAGATAATAAGCTAAACGAACTTTATGCAGAAGTGGGGAGTATTGATAGTATTCGACGACAAGTGACTTCACTCGCTGTCGGCCTAAATGAATCAGATGTTCTCACAGCTTCAAACCTAGTGATTGACGAAGCGCTTCTCCCTGCAGGAGGGTTAATTGCATCCACAACAGCTTTTGCCTCATTTCAACATAAATTACATTCTGGTCAGTTTATCAGCCCCAAAAGCTATGAACTTATGACACAGTCTCATAGCAAGATAAAATTTTTATGGCCAGACATGAGTTATGGCTACGGGCTTAGGATCAATAAAGAAGATGGCATTTTAGAGTACAGCCATACTGGCTACTTATCTGGATACATGTCGATGTCACTCCACTACCCAGAATTTAATTTAGATTTAGTCATGTTAGAAAACATATCTTTAAATCTAAATGATTTCAGCCGCGTCTTCGAACTTCACACCCAGATACGACAAGCTATTCGTAGCAATTTATCCCTCAACAAACCATAACGCCCCAGTCAATAAAGTGAAGCACTCAAATTAACTCATCGATATTAACCAGCCAAACTGCTTGGCTGGTTAATCTTCTTAGCAAGCAAACGCACTAAATTATGCGAACTAACACTTACCAACTAAACCCACCACTAGCTCAAGCTTTTAGCCAAGTGCTCCACTACATTCAGCGCATTAGATAACTGCGCATTTGATAAGTATGGTGCGGGGCCAAAGCGTAACTGATTGCCGCGACTGTCACATAAAACGCCTTGTTTCCCCAGCGCCACAACCCACTGATTGGCTTTGGCGGTGGTTAAAGACAAAAATCCAGCATTATCAATGATGTTATGTGACGGCAAAGCTAAAACGTCACGGCTTAAGCCCATAGTTTCAATCCCTTGCCATAAAACGCTAATTTGTTGCTGACTTATCGCCCTCAGCTTGATGTCAGTAAGCTTATGTTGCTCAAAAAAATCAAACACTTCAGCGGCGCGGTAATGGCTGGCGGGATCATAAGTCGAGCCTGCAAAAGCGCTTTGACCCGGGCCATAACCCACTTTCCCCGGTACGTGATCAAGTACCTCAAATTCCGCATACCAGCCAGTGATAATCGGGCTGCCCTGATAATCTGCAGGAATGCGCAGCATGCAATTGCCTTCACCTGCCTGACAATATTTGTAGCCACCAGCCACGATAAATGCCGATGTGAGCTGCCAAGCATCGAGATTAAATGGCACTACATTAAGGGCATGATAAGCATCAACCAAACAAGGGATCTTTAAATCTTGTGCCGCTTTTGCCACCAAGCCAACGTCGTTAAATATCTCACTGGTGCCAAAAAATACTGCTGATAACATTACGGCATCGGTATCGCTATCAAGCTTGTTGATGATGCGCTCAGCTAAAGTGTCACTTGGCTGCACCTCAACCACTTCAATATTAACATTGATGTCTTTTAAACGGCTCAGCTGACGCCTCAAGGAGTGAAATTCACCATCTGTGGTGACAATCTTAATCGGGCGTTTAAGGGGCTGTTTAAAGCAATGCAAGTCGGACAAAAAGCGTAAGATCAGTTCATGGGTTGAAGCGCCTAAGGCAATTTGCGCTTGGGGCTCACCCAATAAACCACGGTAAAAGTCACGCACCCGGTCAGCTTTTTCAAAGGCTAGTGACCATTTTTCATCTATGTGTTTTGCGGCATCATCAAAGCACTTTACTAAGCCCAGCTTTGCTACATCAGGCCAGGCTTGATGAGAGTGGCCCGACAATAAAATACGCTCGCTCACCTTAAAGCTTTGATAGTGAGTTTGTAGTGTTAGCGCAAAATCCTGATCCATGCTTGCTCTCCAAAACCGATTATTTTTATTGGTAATCTTGTGTTATTTGTAACTGATACTATTACTGATATCGCTACTGATATTGCTGCCCGCGCTCGTACTTGTGCTAGCAGGGTTGTAAATATAGTAGTAAACCCGTAATCAAATTTACAGATGGGTGCGTAACTCAAACAGCTCAGGGAAAAAGCTAATATCCAGGGCTTTTTTCAAGAAGCCCACCCCAGATGAGCCGCCCGTACCCATTTTATTGCCAATTATGCGCTGCACGGTATACATATGCTTAAAGCGCCACTGCTGAAAACTGTCTTCGATATCAATTAACTTTTCGGCGAGTTCATACAGTTGAAAGTGCTCGTCGGCATTTTGGTAGACGTTTAGCCATGCATTTAACACTGAATCATTACGCTCATAGGGCTGGCTAAAATCACGATTTAACTGCAATGCTTCAATATGTAAACCACGCTCATGCAATACTTTTAAAGTGACATCATACAAACTAGGCGCTTCGAGAATTTGCGTTAACTCTTGATGCACCACAGGATCGCTTTCATGCACTTTTAGTAAAGAGGCGTTCTTGTTACCCAATAAAAACTCCAACTTACGATAACCATAAGACTGAAATCCCGATGAGTGGCCTAAAGAATCTCGAAATTTAAGGTAATCCACAGGGGTAAGTGTTGAAAGAATATTCCACGACTGAGTTAACTGGTTAAAAATCTGTTTGACCCGAGAAATCACTTTAAAAGCATGACCAAAATCGCCCTGCTGGATATTGGTAATCGCCACACTGAGTTCATGCCCTGCTAGCTTTAGCCACAATTCACTGGATTGATGGATAACAATAAACAACATCTCATCATGTTGATCTGATAATGGCTGCTGCGCCGACAACACTTGATTTAACTGTAGATAATCGCCATAGGACATATCATCTTTAAAGTCGGTGTGAATATCCTCTTCCATCGCCCGATAGTTACTGTGGGGACAACTCATGTTTATCGCTCCGGTTATTATTTTTATGCCTCAAAAACGATTTATTTAATCACGAACACTGCCTCAAGTCAGTGAGGACTGAATATTAACGTCATGCCTTACTGTACGCCTGAGTTAACACTGACGTTACAAGTGCCGATAACAAAACTGACAGCTCAACCGATAACTAAACCAACAGCCATTGTCCAAAAGCCAGTTAATTGATCAAAAAAACAGAGATGATTAACTGAATCAATCTTGACAAAGCACACATAACACACATATCTTTACAGTATAAAGTTTACACCGTAAGGATTGCTTTTTAACTTTGCCTTACTCGTTCGAGCCTTATCTGTTCAAAGGGACACAAGGGATTTATACCGCAAGTCGATATAACAAATTGATACTAACAATGGAGCTGAAACCACAATGACAGATTTTGATGCGATTGTAATTGGAGCAGGGAACGCTGGCTTAACCGCAGCAACCACCTTGCAAAGAGGCGGAGCAAGAACATTATTGCTCGAACGCCATAATATTCCTGGAGGTTGTGCCACCTCTTTTGTGCGCGGTAATTTTGAATTTGAAGTGGCTCTGCACCAACTTAGCGGCATGGGCACTGAGCAAAATCCGTTTATCATGCGTCAAATATTCACTGAACTGGGCATCATGGATCAACTTGATGTGGTTGAAGAGCGCGAGCTATATCGCTTTGTGATGCCATCAGCTAACGGCGCTAAGCCTGAAATTGATATTACTTTGCCAGCACATTGGAAAGCGCTGGGTAAAACACTGGTGAGTCACTATCCAGAAGAAGCAGACAATATTGGCCAGTTTTTAGATTTATGTGCAGGCCTTGCCATGGAATGCTTTATGGTCATGCCTAAAGTAAGGCATTCAAATGATGAAGCAGTTTTAAAAGCAAGCTGCCCGTTATTTGTGAAGTACGGCTTAAGGCCAGCCAAAGAATTACTGGATCAATTTTTTACCAATAAAGATCTTAAAGCCGTTATCGCCGCCTACTGGTGCTATCTGGGTTTACCGCCAAAAGACTTCCCGTTTCGTGACTTGGCAGTGATGCTATATGCCTACGCATCATTCAAACCTTGTCATATTAAAGGCGGCTCACAAGCTATTTCTAGCGCCTTATTGGAATCATTCCTTAATGCGGGTGGTGAGGTTCGTTTTAACTGCGGCGCTGACAAAATTATTACTGATAAAAACCAAGTTGTTGGGGTTAAAACTGAGCACAATGAGATATTTACTTGTAAGCAAGTTATCTCCAATACCAGCCCATTACACACCTTCAATGAACTGCTGGATATCCCAACGCCGAAACAAGCCGCATTTGATATGAAGTCGCGCCGTATTGGCACCTCTGCTTTTGTGCTTTACCTAGGGTTAGATTGCTCCCCAAGTGATATCGGCGTGACTGCGGCATCCAACTTTATTATTGATGATCGAGATGAAGAAGTGGCTCATGAGATCATGCAATCGTTAACGCCGCCAAAACACACCATGATGACCTGCTATAACCATGATGATCCCAGTTTTGCCCCGCAAGGTAAGTCGGCATTATCTTTACTTTGTTTGCAGTATGGCGAACCTTGGCAAGCACTCAGCCCTGAAGATTATGCTCGTACCAAATACCAGTTTGCAGAAAAACTCCTTGATCACGCCGAGCGAGTATTTCCTCACATTCGTGAGCATATTGAAGAAGTAGAAGTGGCCACCCCATTAACCATGATGCGTTACTTAAATACCCCCCATGGGGCGATATATGGTTTCCAGCAAAACACCCAAGATGCCAATATATTTCGTCGCCGCGTCAGTGAAGTAGCCGGTCTCAACTTAGCAGGTTGCTGGAATGGCATGGGCGGCTTCCAGCCAACCTATATGGTCGGTCAAAGCACCGCCAAAGAAGTACTAAAGCAATTATCAAAGCCTAAAGCGGCCTCGCAACCACAACAGGAGTTATCACATGCCTAATTCAGTCATCGAAAAAGAACAACGCCCCGTGGTGAATATTTTGCATGCGGTCGACGGTTACAATGAAGCGCTAGCACACCAAAAAAACTTGTATCAGGCAGGCACCGACTTTAACGAACAAAAAGGCAATGTGGCCCAAACTATCGCTCGGTTACATCCTAAAAGATTAAAGCTCACTGTCAGTGAGGTGATTGTCGATACCCCAAGCACAGTCACCTTGCGCTTAACCTCAAATACCCAAACCCTGCCGCCATTTCAGGCAGGCCAATATATTAATTTTTTTGTCGATATTAACGGCACTAAAACCGCTAGACCTTACGCCATATCCTCAGCGCCCCAGCAGCGAGAATATTATGATTTAACCATCAAACGGGTTGAGGGTGGCTTTGTATCTAACTATTTACTAGA
Source organism: Shewanella sp. 10N.286.52.C2 (assembly GCF_002874545.1). NCBI lineage: Bacteria > Pseudomonadati > Pseudomonadota > Gammaproteobacteria > Alteromonadales > Shewanellaceae > Shewanella > Shewanella sp. 10N.286.52.C2. The sequence goes on along the minus strand of NZ_MCTV01000038.1, from coordinate 78,119 downwards.
TCAAGTGAAAACAGGCGATAGCTTTGAAAGCACAGGTCCCATGGGCACCTTTTACCATAACCCGCTATTTCACGGTGATGACTTAGTCTTCATTGCAGGCGGTTCAGGCATTGCCCCAGCCAGAAGTATGATTAAAGACATTGTTGCCAACACCTTAGTTGAGCGTAAGAAAAACCAAAAGCTGCATCTTATCTATACCAGCAGTTATCAAGCTGATGTGATTTTTGATGAAGAATTAAAGCAACTTGAAAAAGAGCATGATTTTTTGCGCATCAGTTGGATCATTACCCGTCCCAACGAGCAATACCAAGGGATGACAGGACGGATTAATGTTGAGCGGCTGACACAATTGTTAGGGGATGACGCTGAAAAATTATCACAGAAGATGTTCTATGTATGCGGGCCTACCAGCTTTCATGACCACTGCGCTGAGCAACTCAGGCTACTTAACGTCAAAGCCAGACGAGTACGAATAGAATGTAATGGCCCGCCTAAAAACCCACAAAACTTAGCGGGATGGCCGAGCAATGTTAACGCCTCAGATGTGATTAAGGTGACGATTAAAGGCCAAGGCAGTTTTGAAGCCAGAGTGGATGAGCCATTACTCAACAGCATGGAGCGTTATGGCTTTAGCGCCGAGAATGCCTGCCGCTCTGGTGAATGCAGCTTATGTCGAGTGAAGGTGTTAAACGGCGCGGTATTTAACCCCGCAGAAGCAAAGCTACGCTCAACCGATGAAGCTTATGGCTGGTGTCATTCTTGTGTGGCTTTTCCCTTAAGCGACATTGAAATTATGATTTAAGCTTGAAATAAACCGAGCTGGCGTCAGCTAAATATTGTTTTAAGTTAACCCCTTGCGGTAACTGAATATGGCCTTCGGTCATAAGTGCCGCCATGCCGTGTACCATAGCCCAAGCGCCAATTGCTTGGGCTTTTACTTTTTGGTTGTCTTCATTTTGTAAGGCAAAGGCGGAGCGAAGCAAATTAAATGGTCGTCTTAGTTGCTCATTTTCATTATGACTATTCTCACTATGGTTATTTTGTTCAGTCGACGAACTTGTCTTTAATGCTGGCGTTTTCATTGCTGAAGCCTCAACTTGACCAAGCATCAAACGGTATAGTTGTGGATTCGCGATGGCAAACTCTAAGTAGCTCACCCCATAAGCCAACACTAACTCTCCCGCTACCGCAGCATCATTTTTATCTAGATGTGCCGTGCAGTGTTCCATCGCATCAGCCATGAGTACAAAACCAGACTCAATAATATGACTCAGCAATTGTTTTTTGTTTTTGAAATGCGCATAAGGTGCCATATGAGAAACACCCACTTCAGCCGCTATCGCCCGCAGTGACAAGGCATTAGCGCCATCGCGTTGCAAGATAGTATTGGCTGCAGCAATCAAAGACGCCTTTAAGTCACCGTGATGATATTGTTTATCACTCATAAAACTCATACACCTTAAGTCTAATATGTTAATTATTATAATGAGGGCAACGTGAGAAATCATTAGAAATATATAATAAATCCAATATCTTGCTTTAAATTAGATGACGAGTTTTACAATAATGCTTGTACCCAATAGCCAAAAAGCCTATTTAACGATTAGCGCCACTGTCACGCAGTAGTCTTTATTCCCCCTCAACAATCCGCTGACCCTTTTTTGAGATAGCAAATCCGCCAAACAACATAGGCTCTTTAAAATAACGACAATGTTATAAATTGATTTAAAATAGAACGTTAGCCTAAGACTTAAAGTGCATTAGGCTTGTCACGCCTCTTTTATTGCTTAATCGTTAAGGTTAATCATCATCCTGAAAGCGATCGGCAATTTTAATAAACTCTTCTTGAAGCGCATCAAAGGCATCTGCTATATGTGGGTCGAAATGACAGCCGCGGCCTTCTTTGATTATGCTTGTAGCCTGTTCGTGTGTAAAAGGCGGCTTGTAAACTCGACGACTAATAAGTGCATCATAACAATCGGCAATGGCCATAATCCGTGCCGACAAGGGAATATCTTCTTCAGCTAAACCTTCTGGATAGCCGCTGCCATCCCAACGCTCATGGTGACTATAAGCTATCTCTTTGGCGATGCTTAAATAGCTTGAATTTCCGTATTCATTTTCAGCGCTTTCCAGTGCTGATTTACCATATTCGGCATGCTTTTTCATTTCACTCCATTCGCCTTCATCAAGCTTGCCTGGCTTTAGTAAAACGGCATCCGGAACCCCCACTTTACCAATATCGTGTAACGGCGCTGATTTAAACAATAGGTCAATGTAAGCATCATCAATACTCGCAGAATATGGTGAGTTTTCTCTTAAATATTCAGCTAAGGCTTTAACGTAATATTGAGTGCGACGAATATGTTTACCGGTTTCATTATCACGAGTTTCTGCTAGCGAGGCCATACAGTAAATAGCGACATCTTGGGTTCGAGATATTTCAGCCGTTCGCTCAAGCACTTTGGCTTCTAAGTCATGGTTTTGCTCTTCCAGAGCTCTATTTGCCGAAGTTAAGGCCAAATGGGTTTTAACTCGAGCTCGAATAATGGGAAGGCTAAAAGGTTTGGTGATGTAATCAACAGCACCCAATTCAAAGCCCAATATTTCTTCTTCTATTTCAGCCTTTACCGTCAAAAACATTATCGGTATGTTGCTAGTGTCAGGGTTACTTTTTAACTTTTTACATACTTCATAGCCGTCTAATCCAGGCATCAAAATATCCAGTAACACTAAATCAGGCATAAAGCCTTGGGCGATACGTTCCAGTGCTTGTTCGCCACTTTTCGCCACAGAAACATGGTATTTACTCCCCAAAACCTCGATCAATACACTAATGTAAAATGCTTCATCATCAACAATTAATATTTTATCTTTAAGATATGGTGACATGTTCAGTTTCCTGTTCAGTTTCCTGTTCTGCTTGGGCTATGACTTGGGCGATTAATTCTCTAGCATTATCAAACTCAAATTCATTGACCTGCTCGATAAGTTTCTCAATCAGATGACTATCGACCTCGCCATCGAGGGCTAATATGTTTTCTTTAGCTTGCGGATTTCCAGCTGCTAATAGCTCATCAAGCGGTGATAAAACCCTGCTTAAATTGGCTGATACTTTAAACGGCTGTCTTATGTCAGTGCTATTACTTACGGATTGATTAATCCATTGGCATTGCTCAAGCCCTGCGATTAATACCGTAAGACTATCGGTAAAAGCTTGCCACTCAGGGACATCAAAGGGGGATGGGTGACTATGCAGTTGGCTTTCTAGATTAGCCGACGCCTGCTCTAGTTGTTTAGCGCCAATATTGCCAGCAACACCTCTTAAAGTATGAACGGCTCGTATGGTTGATTTTAAATCGTCAGCATCTTGATAACTCTGCAACAAGTGCAACTGATCTTTGTGACGCTGATAAAACTCACCAATAAGTTGCGCATAAAGCTGTTGGTTGCCCCCTAATCGCTTAATACCCCAGTGCACATCAACTCCCTCTATGGGGGCAAGCGACATATTTTGCTGCCCCTGAACTTTCTGGCTTTGTTTATGGGTAAGGTAGGGGCTAAGGGCTAAATAAAGCTGATCGGGCTCAACGGGTTTAGCCAGGTGAGCGTTCATCCCAACTTGTAAGCACTTATCGCGATCCCCTTTCATCGCATGGGCGGTCATCGCAATAATCGGGAGTTGTTTTTTATCAAAACGGCTGCGGAGGATTTCGGTGGCTTCGAAACCATCCATAATCGGCATTTGTACATCCATCAAAACAACATCAAATGTCTGCTCATCAACCATTTCTATTGCTTGCTTACCATTGTCGGCTACTGCTGAGGTTAACCCCATACGCTGTAAAAATTCAGTAGCGACCTGTTGATTAATCGATTGATCTTCTACCAATAACACATGGCCCTCTAACTGCTCAATCGTATTCTTCTCTGTTGCTGGCCCCATGGGCTGCGAAGGCTCAAAGATTTTCATCAAGGTATCAAATAGCACTGACGCATTAAGCGGTTTAATTAAAAATGCATCCAGCAAATCATTTTCCACCTCATTCATCACATCTTCACGCCCGTAAGCGGTAATTAAGATTATTGACGGTTGCTTACGCAGCGGTAAGTATTTAATGCTTCGGCTAGCCTCAATGCCATTCATTTTTGGCATCTGCCAATCCATTAACACTAATTGATATGGCCGCTCATCTTCCATATTGTTGATCACGCTAAGCATTTCAATCGCTTGCGCACCACTGACTGCGGTCTCAACTTCAAAGGAAAATGACTCCAGCAGCTCTTTTAAAATTTCTCTGGCATTGTCATTATCATCAACCACAAGCACTCTCATCCCTTTAAGGGAAGCACATTCCGTAATGACTGATTTTCGACTAGAAGTGACTTTAGGCACTGCAAGATTAAGCCTAAAGCTAAAGGTGCTACCTTGATCGGGTTGACTGGTTGCAGAAATATCACCTTGCATTAATTCAACTAATTGCTTACTGATGCTCAAGCCTAAACCAGTACCACCATGGAGTCGAGTAATACTGCCATCAGCCTGAGTGAAGGCATTGAAAATACTAGTTAAATTAGCTGGTTCAATCCCTATACCTGTGTCTTTAACTGAAAATTCTATGGCTACTTGCTCGTCTGTTTGCGACAGCATTTTAGTACGCAGCAATACCTCACCTTTTTCGGTAAACTTTATCGCATTTTGGGTTAGGTTTATTAGCACTTGCTCAATGCGTAACGCATCACCAATAATTGTTTCTGGTATTTTAGGGTCTAACTCAAACTGCAGCTCAATGCCTTTATCGACGGCTTTTATCCCCAATAGGTTGGCAATGTTAGTAAATACTTCATGTAAGAGAAACTCGCTCTGTTCAATTTCGAGTTTACCCGCCTCTACTTTTGAAAAATCGAGTATGTCATTAATAATCCCCAACAAACTTAAAGACGCTCGTCTTATTTTTTCAGAATAATCCTGTTGTTTATGATTTAATTCTGTCCCTTGCAATAAATGCGTCATACCAATAATGGCATTCATGGGGGTGCGAATTTCATGGGACATATTGGCAAGAAACTGACTTTTAAAAGCGCTAGCCTGTAATGCATCACGCTTTGCCTCCTCAAGTTTTTTACTACTTTGTGTTAATTTAAGCCTTGCTTTATTAAGCTTTCTATTCCAAACAAGGGTATACAGTATCATTGGCAACAATATGCCACAGGTAATTAAGATAGCCCGCCAAATCTGATAATGATTATCCTGATGTTCAAACTGCACAGAAAACCACTTATTTTCGATAGCTTGCCGTTGCTGAGGGTCAATTCTCGCAATCGCGAGATTGACAATTTCCAACAATTCAGGCCAATCTTTGCGAATACCGATTGATTGTTTAAAGGTATAAGGCGTGGTTGCGGTCACTTTTACATTACGAATACCGAGTTCTTCTAATGTCCAAGATGAGGCATTTAAATTACCAATATAGCTATCAATTTCACCAGCGCTTAGTGCAATCAGTGCCTCTTTATTGGATGAAAATGGTACTAAATTAAATTGTGGATAATCATGTTTTAATGTCTCTTCGATGGCATAGCCTTTAACCACACCGACTTGCTTATTATCAAGATCATCAAGACTGGTCACAAAACGGGTATCTTGATGAACTAACACCATATATGGACTTTCCAAATAAGGGGTAGAAAACAGCATCACCTCGCGCCGTTCAGGTGTGGGGGTTACAGCAGGTAAAATATCTAGCTCTCCAGCGGAAAACTCTGCCAACACTTGGGACCAGGGTTTGTTAATAGGGGAAATAAACTCTGCACCAATTAAATTTGTCAATCTGGACATCACATCTGCCGACATCCCAGAATAAACACCGTTATCATCAATAAATTCAAAAGGCGGCCAGCTGTTATCAACTCCTAGTCGCCAAGTGGGATGAGCCTCCAACCATGCATGCTGTTTTTGAGTAAAAATAAGTGGACTGCTAATTTTACTGTCTTGATTAATCCAATCAGTATGTATCTGCTGGCGTCTTGACACACTTATCGAATCGAGGGCTTTATTGAGAATGCCAAGCAAGGGCTCCCATTCAGGATCTTTATAAATGGCAAATCTTTGATGAGCGGGCGCAAACATAGGATCGCCACTAAAGGTTAAATTAGTCAGCTGCAAACTATCCATAAGCCAAGTGACAACCGCTTGATTGCCAATATACGCATCAACTGTACCGAAAGAGACCGCTTTCAATGCCTCTTCAGTTGTTGAAAAGGTCATTAGATTAATCTCGGGATGATTATTGCTAATTTCATCGACTAAATAAAAGGCTTTCTCTAATGCTAATCTCTTGCCATACAATTCTGTCAATTTGGAATATTGTTGTGCGCCAGTTTTAGAAACAATCACCTTAATCGCACTAAAATAAGGCGCACTAAACCACAGGTTTTTGGCACGGTCTGGTTTTTTTACTAATGTTGCACCTAGTTTTAAATTTCCAGAACTAACCGCAGAAAGCATATCTTGGAAACTACCAAACACTCGAGTGTCAAAGCTCACTCCTAACTGCTTTTCAAAAAGGGTTAAATAGTCATGTAAAATTCCCGAGTGCTCACCATTAGGGTCGATAAAATCTACCGGCGGCCAACGACCGTCTACGCCAATAGGAATAATCGGATGAGCAGCTAGCCATGCTTTTTCTTCTTCTGTAAGGGTAATAATTGGCTGTGTCACTAATAACGGTTCAGCTAAATTTTGATACTCCCAATGAAAACCACTCCACTTAGCAGATATCGCATCTTTTTTCTTATTATCTATTTGTTGTATGCCTGTATCTATTGTTTGCAGTAATTCAACGTTTCCCTTCTTCACTGCTGCGCGAAAAGGATGTGAATATAATGCGGATTCAATGGTTTTGAATATAGTCGTTGCAGGTGTTTGTTTTAAATAGGTGTCAAGGTAAAGCGGCTGGCAGATAAACAGGCTTATTTCGCCATTAATTGCAGCATCAAATAATGCTTTATAGCCTTTGAAAGTCCTGATGTCGGCATTGGGGAAATATTTTTTTAGCCAATTATGATGAAAACTATTGTGGGTAACACCAATACGGTATTGTGGTATTTGTTTAATAAATTCAATATCTTGCTCTACAGTATTGGCATATAAGAAATATTCACTATGTAACAGTGGCGCAGAAAAAGACATACTTTTAGCGCGTTTTTCATTTTGAAATACCCCAGCCAACAAATCGACTTTATTCTGCGCTAACCAAGTTTGCCCTTCTGCATTAGAGCCTGGTACAAATTCAACGGCTTTACCTGTGATTTGCGACCAAGTACGCCAATAATCAATTAAAATACCAGCAGCTTGGCCTTTGTCATTAAGATATTGCAACGGAGTGCTATCAGTTCGGTAAGCAATACGCACTACTTGCTCATCATTAGGAATTGCTTCAGCTTCAGCTGCTGCCGTAAGGTGACAGAAAAAAGGACAAAAAAAACCGAGGAATAGGCAAGCTAACCTCAATTTCATTGCAAAGTGGCTTACTAAAAGTAGACGAGGCATCCTTGTAAAGTGACTCATGCTAACTCCCTGTATGAGCTTAAAATAATAAATTCCTTATGTGCTTACCTGCACTGAATTAATCTTAGCACTCAAATGGCCAGATGCAATTTTGGCGATAAAATTTCAGCATCAAAACAGTAATTAATAATTCATTTTTAAATCCTTTTATTATTTATTGAAAACAAGTCAACCTAGAGAAAGTTCGTCCCTGAAAAATGACATACCCACCAATGTAAAGCACATAATAACTCCGCAAGTCATTAATGCTATTGACCAACGCAGCCCAAAAAGTACAACGAGACGGTTAGCCAAATAAATTAATACCTTGCGTCAACTCATCATGTGTACGGGGGGAGTAATTTAAAATGAGTTATTTAAGGTTTTGTCCCCTAACTAAGATTAATAACTAAAATCATACATGTACAACTGAATAGCATTTTAGCTTTAGCAATTAAGCGTTATAATGACGCAGATATTAACTCAGCAGTTACGGACGGATTATACGCCTTTTATTAATTCGCTTTTTCTTAGATAAAACCAAGTAGAACAGCCCCATGAGCCCAGAACGTTTAGCCCGAATAAATCAGATGCTTGATAATCGCCAAGTCGACCTGACAGTTTGCCTCGATAAAGTCCATAAATCGCAAAATATTGCAGCCGTGGTGCGCACCGCTGATAGCGTTGGCATCCATCAAATTCATGCGGTTATGCCCGATAACAGCCTTTGGGTTTCAGGCAATACTGCATCTGGTAGTCAGCAGTGGGTTAATACCGTCAATCACCGCAATTTTGATGATGCAAATAAGCAATTTAAAGCGCAAAAAATGCAGGTGTTAGCCACCACATTTTCAGACACTGCGGTAGATTTTCGCGAAATCGATTATACCCGTCCAACCGCCATCATCATGGGTAACGAGCGTGATGGTGTCAGCCCTGAAGCCATCGCAGCCGCCGATCAACATATCATCATCCCTATGATTGGCATGGTGCAATCACTGAATGTATCAGTCGCTGCAGCCTTAGTCATGTATGAAGCCCAGCGTCAACGCCAACAAGCTAATATGTACGGTAGCCGCCAGCTTGATCACAGCTACTGCCAAACCATGTTATTTGAACAAGGTCACCCAATATTCGCCAAGGCCTGCCGTAGAAAAAACATCCCATACCCAGCTATCGATCTGCAAGGGCAAATTGATGCTAGCGATGAATGGTGGCAGCGCATGCGCGCGCCAGATCCACAAGCTGAGCTCGGTTAACATTAACCTTTACTGATATTAAACAAGATAAGAATATTCTCAACACTGAGGCCTAGAGTCTCAGTGTTGTCGGCTCTCGCTTCCTCAATAAACATCCTCTAGCGGCTCTTTGATAAATAAAACTCCAGTTGTGAGCAACTTAACCGCTAACAGCGTCTATGCTTATTGTTGTAAATAAAAATTACTTACATAAGGAAATAGGTATGGGGATAACTGCTAAGAATCATTCAAGGGTAAAATTAACAGGAGTTGCCTTAGCAACACTACTTGCGCTTTGTGGCTGTCAATCAACCACCTCTGTCATCAGCGCTAAAAAAGACCTCGATATCAGCGTGACACAAAACACTGGCAGGTGCGTGACGGATAACAATGCCAATATCGGCTCACTCAGCGTATTTACAGCCAATACCCTATCAGGCTATATCGTTGATAATAAATTTGACCAATATGCTAAAGCCCATATTCAGCAATACCAAACCGACATTGTCATCAAAGATATATACCAAAGCGAAGATGCCAGTTGGAGTCAACTTTGTGTCAGCACCCAATTAGATATGACCTTTACCGATAAAGCAGATGCCAGCAAAACATTAACGCTACCTCTATATTTATCATTAGATAAAGGCAGCCCTGTACTTGAGATCCACAGCAATAAAACTGATATTGAGTCAGTAAAAGCCAGTGTCTTTCAAAATAATGCTCGCCCAGGTAAGGCGACGCTAGTGATGAAATGGGTCACCCAATGGCGCGAAGATAATCAAGGAAAAGAACTGCAGCTTTGGAACGGCGAGCTGTTATCGTTTACCTTTGACGATAAAGGCCAAATAAGCGTAGATGGACAATCAGGGCAACCCTATGTCACCTTCCCAATGCCATCGTATTCTATGGTCAATAACCAGCCGTCACAGTCGGTGCAAAAATTAACTTTTACCCTGACAGTGGTTAATGACCAAGCTGACTAAGGTTTATTCTACTTGCGAATGATGACCATGCTTGTTCAAACTCCATTTGAGCAACATGGGGCCGATTAACGTGGTGATTGCTATGATCACCACTAACTCGGTAAATAATTTATTGTCGATAATGTTCGTCTTCAGCCCCATTTCAGCAAACACTAAGCCGACCTCCCCTCGCGGCACCATAGCGCTACCCACAATAAGTTTCTTTTGCCAGTTACCACCAGCAACCGTGCCGGCAACCAGTTTGCTGGCAATGGCTAACAATGACAGCCACATCAATACCCCGCTAGTACTGTAATCTAGCTGGCTCAGATCTAAGCTTATTCCAACGTAAACAAAAAATATCGGGGTAAAAACGTCAACTAATGCCTTACTTGATTGCTCCATTTTGTGGGTAAAGGCAAAAGGGTTAACTAGGTAGCGATTGAGTGGTGAGGTAAATTGGCGGCTAAGTGTTAAGCCAACCGCAAAGCCGCCTAACAAGGCTGGCGCACCGAATAAGTGTGCTAGCCATGCAAACAAGCACACTAAAATCATAGTGATGATAACTTCATAACCTGAATTATCGCTAGCCGGTTTTAGTACTCGTGCAAAATACAATAACACCCTAGCCACGGGCGGCGTCAGTAACAAAAACACCAGCACTTTAGTGATAAGTAATAGCGTGCTAAATACATCAAACTCCCCATGGGCTGCAAAGTTGAACAAAATGCTGAGCAAAATCACTCCGCCGATATCATCCAACACGGCGGCGCCTAAGATAATATGTCCCGCGGTCGTTTTTGCATGATTGGCATTAACCAACACCCGTAATGAAATGCCAATACTCGTCGCTGTTAAGGCACACCCAAGAAAAATAGCGGTGAATATTGAGTCGGTAAGATAGTAGGCACCACTCACGCCCATCACAATAGCCGGAACAATAATTCCCACTAAGGCCACGCTTACCGCGCGACCACCAGCTTGATAAAGTCTTTTAATTGAGCTTTCACAGCCAATGGAAAACAGCAGCAAGATCACCCCAAGCTCTGCCAATACAGTCAAAGTAGGATCAGGGCAGATAACATTAGTAAGCGACGGGCCCAATAATAAGCCCGCAAGAATCTCTCCCACCACCTCTGGCAGTTCGAAGCGTTGAAAAATCTCGCCAAAAAGTTTGCCCAAAAACAAAATCAGGCAAAGTGAAATAACAAACTGGTCAACGTTCATATTAACCTTAATCTTTTTATTGTTATTGATTAAATATTGAGCGTTTAGATGACAAAGATCAAGGTTGATTTTTAACCAACTGCTAAGCTTATACTTAGTGTCAGAGGAAATGAAAATGAGTAAATTATTTATTATTTCACAACAGCATCAGCAGCAAACTAATGCCATAAAAGAAGGGATTAACCTCGCTAAACAGTTAGGCTTAGTTCCTGAAATCATGTCCTACAGTTATGAGTCCTTAAGTGGCGATGCTTACTATAATCCCCGTATTGCCGGCGTGGTTCGAGAGCAAGTTCGCGCCGATGATAGCGCCGCAGTGAAGCAACAACTGAGTGTTCTCAATGCCAATGAGGTACAGTTTACTAATATGTGGTGTAAGCATTTAGTTGAACATGTATGTGAGTATGTCACCCCCGACAAGTACGCCATGATGCTAAAATCTATTCATGAATCAGCCTGTTTTCGCCCTTTAGATTGGCAGCTTATTCGTCATATCAAAGTACCGTTGATGTTATTGAGTAATCACCCCTTGCATAAGGCAAATTCAATTTTAATGGCGCTGGACTTGGGCACTAGCGATCCACTAAAACAAGCCCTCAACCAAGATGTAATTACCCAAGCCCAGCAACTTGCTAAGGCTACGGGTTGTGATTTACACCTAGGCTACGTGGTGCGTTTTCCGCAAATACTGCGGGATATGGATATCGTCAATACTCACACCTTAGTGAAAGAAGCTTACCAGCGTTATGACAGCAAGATTGCAAAGCTTGGCCTAGATAAGGAGCATGTGCATATCCTGACAGGCAATGCCGATCTATGCCTGTTCGAATTAAGTTGTCGCCTAAAAGCTCAATATCTTGTTATAGGCGCTCGCCAGCGAGAAGGCATTATTGGATTTATGCTAGGAAATACCGCTGAGTCGATCTTAGAGCGAGTTCGCAGTAACGTTTTAGTGGTGCCACATCGCTTGGCAGATTAATGCCATTGCTATGACCAAAGGTTTTAAGTTACTTGCTAGCTTCATTTTGTACCTCAAAAAGATTACTTAGGACTTAAACGTCTGGTTCGATTAAATCAAGCCCTACCATCGATATGTGCTGGCGTTTGATGGTTGAATTGTATAAGGAAAAATTCAAAGCACGATATCGATTGTAAAGGGTCAGCCCCTCTGCAAGATGTAAACAGCCAACTTATTAGCTATGTATGCTTTCAATCATTGAATAATGGCCACAAACTCACTAGGATCAACTCATCAGATAGCAAACAAGAATTTTCCTATGACCACCGAGCTTTATTTCATCTACGACTCACATTGCCCTTGGAGCTACGCCGCAACACCTTTGGTGAATGCATTACAAGAAGCCTACCCTGAAATGAATGTAAACTTATTACATTGCGCCAATTTCATCGGCAAAGACAGTGCTGGCGAAGAGCAAATGGAAGCGGCAGCAAGAATGAGTGGACTTAAGTTTGGCAGAGATCATATTCGTTATGCCAATAGCCCTAAAAACTCAGTCAAAACCGCTAACCTAATGGGATGGTTGCAAAGCAAGCAAGCGAATAAACAACTGCCTGTACTTAATGCGATTCAAAGAGCACACTTTATCGAAGGTAACCCGCTTGATACTAAGCATGATTTCAATGCTATCGTTGAAAAGTTTAAACTGTCGCCATCAAATAAAGTCTTTAAAGATGAGCTGAGTATGGACGCTGAATACGTACTCGAAGGCATTGCCGAAATCCAACAGGTCATTGGTACTAACAGTTTTCCAGCATTAGTGATGACTGTAGGTGATAACGCCATATTTATCGATCACTCAAAATACATCAGTAGCCCGCATACTGTGGTGGCAGCTGTTGAGCAAGAAATAGCTGCGTTTAAGAAGTAATATAGCTAAGGCTAGTCACAAACAAAAAACCACGGTATTTACCGTGGTTTTTTATTGAAATTAAACCTTTAGAGTTTAATTTAAACGCTAAAAAAGCGACCAAGGTTTACAGTAACGCCATTAACTCTTTTAAGGCCACTGCCGATTCAGCACTGATGTTCTGTTAGAATGCAGCCCATAATAATAACCATATGTATTTATTGGGGAACCATGAAAGAATTTATCATCATTGGCGCAGGGCAGTCAGGCCTGGCTATGGCGTATAACTTATCGAGCAATAATAAAGACTATCTCATTCTCGATGCCAATGAATATATTGGCGCCCCATGGCTCAAGCGCTGGGACTCTTTAACCCTGTTTACTCCCACTGAATATAACCATCTACCGGGTATGAAATTTCCTTTTCCCAAAGGTTATTACCCCAATAAATATGAAGTGGCAGACTACTTAAAAAGTTATGTAGATAAGTTCTCGATACCGATTGAGTTTAACCAAAAGGTCACCTCGATTAAAAAAGTGAATGGTATTTTTGACATAACTACTGCCAGCACAAGCTATAAAGCCAAACAAGTCATCATTGCCACCGGGCCGTTTCATACCCCTTACACCCCACCTTGTCATGCTGATATTGCCAAAGATGTTGTTCAACTGCACAGTGAAAACTATAAAAGCCCATCTCAACTGCAACAAGGTGATTGTTTAGTCGTGGGTGCGGGTGATTCTGGGGTGCAAATATTATCTGAAATAGCCGATACCGGCCGCACAGTGCATTTTTCTGGCACCAATAAAATCAAAGCCATTCCCCAAGCCTTTTTAGGTAAAACCCTATGGTGGTGGTTCACCAAAATCGGCTTTTTATCGGTTAACCGTTTTAGCAAAATTGGCAAGTGGTTGAGCAGCGGCGTGCAACCTGTCATTGGCACTGACGTAAAATCACTACTAGCAAAAGACAATGTCATCCACATGGGCAGAACCTTGTCAGCCGATGAAAGCAGTATTAAATTTCAAAAAGGCAGTGTGAGTAGCATCAGAAATATTATTTGGGCTACAGGCTTTAAACCCAACTTTTTTTGGATTGACGGTATCTCATTTGATGAAATGAACTACCCCAGCAATTATCGCGGTGTCAGTAATGATATTGAGGGCTTGTATTTTATTGGCTTGCCGTGGCTTTATACCCGAGGCTCTGCCACCCTAGGCGGCGTTTACAAGGATGCGCAGTACTTAATGAATTACATCTCTGAAAACGTTAAAGCGGCTTAAAAGCAGATATCAAGAACACGCTATGAATATTAATGGTTTGTTCTCTAAAACAAAAAACGGAATGAGTGGCAGCTCATTCCGTTTTTTTTAGCAAAGTTGGAACCCGTCCACTACTGTGATTAACCTAGCTGGTACTTTGATTAGCCTAACTGATACTTTGCACTTGAGAGGCTAACAACCAAATGGCCAAGGCAAAAAATATCAGCCCCATAAACTTATTTTGATAGGTTCTAAACTTGTCATTTTTAAGTAGCGGTTTACCTAAACTGCCCACGAGAGCCACCAGCAGTAAATTAAAAGCTAATCCCATTACGTTAAGTATTAATCCCAGGGTCAACATCTGCTCGCCAGAGCTGGCGTTAAGCTGAGTTGAGACAAACTGCGGCAAAAATAACACAAAAAATATCAGCGCCTTGGGATTAAGCAGGTTACTCATTACCGCGCGGCGATAAAGTAATTTGGCTAAATTATTTTGCTGCTCAATTTCAGGGGCATCAGCTGCGCTGCTGCGCATACAATCCCAGCCCATTTTTAATAAATAAGCGCCGCCTAGCACCCGCAGCACTTCTAATGCCATCGGGTTCATTGCCACTAACGCCGACACACCCATAGCTGCCAGCAAAGTTAAAATAAGCCCAGAGGTCGCATTGCCAAAGCTTGCATACACGCCCACCTTGCGGCCATAACTTAAACTCGAGCTGGCGATCAGCAGCATGTCAGGCCCAGGTATTAGCAGTAAAGCGACCACAGTGGTTAAATAAACAGGAAGTAAAGCCAGATCAATCATGATAAATACAAAATTAGTGATAAAACAGCCGCGGATTCTACAGTTATCCAACATGAATAAAAGTCATCTTGTGTTTAAATGAGATCTTGAGTTGGCAGAGTTTATTTACAGCTAATATTAGAGGCTGATGTTAAAGGCTGATATTAAAGGCTGAGTTAAGCTTAAGATAGCGTAAGCTGAAACAAGCTAAATAGAATTAGCTGCTATTACTTCGCAGCTGCATAGTTCATCAAATTACGGTATGAATCCACATGATACTTGTCACTGCCTCTCACTAAATATAGCCAAAGCTTAAAACACCCAAATCTAAAAAAGTGTTATTGCTGAGCGGCTGCATAGTTCATCAGGTTAAGGTATGAATCGACATAGTACTTGTCACGGTTGGCCGCTAAATAAGCCAATAGTTCAGCATGAGCTTTGGATGATACCGATAAGTAATCACCGCCCACCCCATGAAAAACTAAGTTAATCAGCAAGGTATCTGTAGAGGTATTATTAATATAAGCAATTAACGCTTTACCGGTTTCGCCGGTTGGGTAAATGATGGGGTTAAAGCGTGTGTCAGCGCCGTGGCCTTTAATCGCGGTAAAGAGGTGGTTTACTTTGTTAAGGTACTCTTGACCACCAGTCGAGTCATCATCTAAGCGTAAAGCACTGCCCACCAGTAAATCACCGCAAGGGACGGTATAGGTGCGCTCAGTTTTACCATCAATAGCATTTAAAAAAGTATTAGCAGCACTAAGCTCATCAATCATCTGTGTGACACTATAATGATCAAGGTCTTGCTCTACCTTAACCCAGCCCCTATTGGGCAATGAGGCGCGGCAAGGATGCTGCATACTGTGATTACCTAGCTCATGACCTTGTTTAACTGCAGCTTGCCACTCACTCTTTCGCTGCGCTAATACCGAAGACGTGGAGATAACATAAAAAGAGCCCTTAAAATGATGCTTATTCAGTGCTGGCAACACATTGTCTAAATGGCTGTTTAAGGCATCATCATAAGAAAGGCTCACTGCTAGTTTTTCGCCGTTAGGCCAAGTAAACCTTTGAGTTTCAGCTGCCGACGCTGAAAAACAGGCCAATGGGAGTAAGACTATTGACCTTAAAATCTGTAATATTTGTTTATTGATAATCAATTTCGCGCCCATAAAAGTCATGCCAGCCCAGATTTTTATAAATCCAAATATAAAACAAGCTATAAACTAACATATAAATCAGCCTATTATGCATACTCTGACTTTCACTGAGCCGTTATTATTTCGAAATAACAATACGTGGATCTGTGCCTTCATCACAGCCTTCAAGCATCACCAAATAGTCAAAGCTTTCCCCAACGTCAAGCTCTTCTTTCACTTTGCACTTTACCTGGCCATTTTTAAAGTTCTTGCCACATTGTTCTTTAAGAGGTGAGTTTTCGGTAAATTTTAATTTAAACTTACTGAAAATATCATCTGCCATTTTCCAAGTGATAAAGTCACCTCGCTTAGCGCAGATACACGCTTCAACCCCTTCACATTGCCCTTGCTCACAGCCGCTACCTTCATTAGGTGTTACCGTGACAGCGCACTCACTGGCAACCAAACTAATGGTTTGATCTTCAGCAAGACTTTGTCGTGAAAACATCCCCAATAGACCTATGAGTGTAACTAAGGTTAATGCTCGAGCTGTGAGTAATGGTTTTATAGTAATATTCATTGCCTTCTTCCTTGTTTTATTGCGTTATGGCATCGCCATGTTGACGTAAACACCTTGAAACTGAATATCTCTAGCCAGCAACTTTTTCGAATAGCCTAATTTAAGGGCATTATCGATATACTGAATAGCCAGTTGTTTTTCATCACAATTTATCGCCGCTATGGCCATATCATAAAAAAGATATGGATCGGGGCTATCTTGTAATTGAGTTGAGGTTATTTTTTGCAATGCCGGTTCACACTCCCCCAGCTCTGATTGATACCGAGCAAACATGGCATGCATAACATGGTCGTTAGGATTAACTACAAATTGCTCGCGGGCTAATTTATAGGCTTGTTGGTAACTTTCAAGGGCTTGAGTGGCATCACCGGAAAACTTTTCTGCATCCGCTAAATTAGCCCACAACACAGGGTCGTTGGGGCTCAGCTTAATGGCTTTACGATAACTTTGGGCTGCATCAGTAAACTCATATCTAAAAAAGAGTGCTGTCCCAAGGTTTGAGTAAGTTAACGCATTAGGTGCTAAAGATAATGCGGTTTGCCACGCTTTAGTGGCTTTTTCTAATTCATCATCAAGAAAATAGGCGCCGCCTAAACTACTGTAGCCATTAGCGTAGTTAGGCTTTAATAATGTGACTTTAAGGTATTTATCTTTGGCTTTTTTATATTGACCATTATTAAAGTAATAATTGCCAAAGCGCTGATAATTTTTCCAGTATCCCGGCTCTAATTGAATCGCATTAGCAAATAAATCCACCGCCTTATCATTGTGACCCAGTTGAGTCTGACTGTCGGCTGCGCCAATAATTGCTTCAATATTTTTAGGGTTAAGGGTTAATGCCTCGTCAAAAAACGCAATAGATTGTGAATAACGGCCACTTAAGCGCTCTAGGTTACCTAAGGCAACTAAGCCTTCTTCTTTTAAATTCGACACCTGAGTCAGTGCATTACAAATTTGCTGGGCTGATTCAAACGTCGCAAGTTTTTTATTTATCTGGTATTGATTTAGATAGGTTTGGCATAAACCAGCGCTGGCTAAGGTAAATTCCCCATCAAATGCCAACGCCTTCATAAAATGAAATTCAGCTTGGGCTAATGTGGCCTGAGTGGGAGCTTTAAACAGCTCGCTTTTACCTTGTATATAACTGTCATAAGCTTTGAAATCATCGGTGCTGATAAGGTCCTGACTATCTAATTCACTCGACTGTGCAATCAGTGATAAGGCATTAAAAAGCTCACGATATATTTGTTTTTGCACCAACAAAATATTGCCGACATCACCTTTAACAACCGAAGACCACACCTGTAAATACGTTTTGATATCAGTAATATGTAATATTATTGAAAATTCACCTGCATTTTCAGTAATGGCGCCATCGACTAAATATCGCACCCCGAGTTTTTCGGCATAGGTGGATAGTTTGCTGTTTTGGGGAATTTCATTTACTGCCCGCTGAGACATTAAATTAAAAGCGCTTTGCTTGCTTAAGGCGCTAATCACTTCGCCTTGAAAGGTGGATTCAAAATAATGTGGTAATTGGCTTTGCTCATCAAACACAAAAGGGATAACCGCAATGAGATTATCTTGAATAGGTAGGCTAGTTTTCAGCGCTGCGACCTTGGGTTTTTCATTATAAATAGAGTCAATTAAATGCAGCGATAAAAAGCCACCTAAAATGGACAACGCGCCAATAAAGAAAAAATCAAACGCCAACTGTTTGTAAAACACCTTTTTCTTCGGATGATTTCTATCAGCTTTAAATAAGTCTTTTTTGACCTTAATATCCTGAAACCATGTGTAAATAAGTAATATTGGAAAACCGACAACCAGTACTAAAACAACAATTTTAATGCCCCAATCAGGCACATTAAAAATCGGAAAGATAATGGCTATAATTTGAATAATGAGCCAAGTCATAATCGAAAAAGCCACGCTAACACGAAATAAATTAGAGTTTTTTAACAGGGCAATATTTAAGTGCCATTGCGGTGTATGTGTGCTATCGGCAGAATGCGTGGTAGACAACGGCGCTTTTAACGCAGCACGCTTTCGGTTAAGCGCCTCTTCATCGAGGGGGGCGACTGTCGCGATTAATCGATAGCCCTTTCGGGTAATGGTTTGGATAAAAACAGGGGACTCTTTGTGATCATCTAAGGCGTGGCGAATTTCGCTAATTACATGGCTCAAATTTCTACGCTTTCGATTAAGTTTCCCCCAACCAAAAGCGAGCAATCGCTGACTTGAAAGCAACTGCTCAGGGTTTGAACATAAATATAATAAGATTTCAAAAGCTTTAGGAGGCAAATGACGCCGTTCCCCATGAACAATCACTTCACCATCGTCGGGTAATACCACAATGTCATTTAACACAAAACCTTGACGTAAGTTAGGGTCGATTCCTTCCATATCGCTTTGATTTCTGCCCTTTGAGTCCATAAAAATTGAGCCTTATAGATTCTAATATTCGCTTGATTATGCGGAAACTTACACTGTTAAATGGGGAGAAACTTGATATTAAACTGAATGTTCAGTCTAGGTAGGTTTTGTATATTGCGCAAACCATGTGAGCCCCTTGATTCAGCGGTGTTTATCACAGGAAAATGACTCTAAAGCGGCCATATCAGGCAATGTAGCGATATACATGCTATCTGTAATTTTTACCGGTTCACTTTAGTAACTGAAATTACATACATAAGTAGTACAAGATAATAGAGCATTATATGTACTTTAGTTGTACGACACGCTAAGTGAAGTTTTGTGGAGCTCAGTAAACATTAAATGATGCAGATACATGACTTACATCTTTTATATTTTTGTTCAATTTAGCTTTATTGCAGGTTTTGTTGGGTGTTTATAGCATGAGCTATAAACTCTATATGTTTAAGTCACATTTATTTTAAACGCTAAAAGTCATAAATAAAAACGGCAGCCTAGGCTGCCGTTTTTTTATTATCAAAAACTTTAGAAGCTGTAGTGCGCAGAAATTTGCACGTAGCGTGGTGATTGATAAGAGCTCGCTTTCAAGTAATTAGGGCTTATTGCTGTTGACCCTTGTTCATAATCGTTCACTTGATCAAACGTTGTAGCTTCTTGATTATTGAACACATTGAACACTGTTGCTTTAAGATTCAAGCCTTCTGCCCACATAGGAGAATAGCTTAAGCCTAGATCCGCATTAAACAACCAAGGAGTACGTCCTTCGTCACCACGTTCTGAAAGTTCTTGCTGACCATCGTCATTCATACAATAGAAGCTTGAAGCTCCATATCGACTGAAGTTTGGCGCATCGTAACCTGTTGTGCCATCACCTGTAAGCATATCGTCAGTTTTAACAAAGCCCTGACAACTCATCGGGATACCTGAAACTAAAGAGATATTAGCTGATACTAGAAGCTCTTCAGTGATTTCATATAAACCAAAAGCTTTAAACTGATGCGTTCTATCTGTTGGTAAGTAACCTTCAGATCCATGCATAAAGTTTTGGTGATCGAAATCCTGCGTTGCACCCGGATCTTCCTGAGCTAACGAAGAGTTTACGTAACCTTCAGCATTACCATAGGTACGTGAAAGCACATATGAGAAGCTCGCTTTCCAGCCATTGCTCATTGCTTTATCAGCGGTAAGCTCTAGACCATAATAATCACGCTTGTATTCTGGTAAGCCGTGATATGAATTAGGTGTAGTGACTGACGTTAGATTACCGTCATTCTCAAGATCCATTGCAATGGTGATATCTTCACCAGGATTGATCAACATACAACCAGCCATAGAGTTAGGGTCAAAATTGTCATACCCATTATCTGCAGCCCAATTAGTAAAGCCATCATGACCACAGAAGTCATCCATACCATTTTGAAGTGCTTTAGCTGTAAATTTAGCTCCTGCACTCCAATCGTCAGTTAAGAACTGCTGATAACCAATAATGAACTCATCTTGATACATTGGAGTTAAGTTTTTATCAGCAATACGTTCAGGCTGTGGTACTTGGTTATCGATAATTGGCTCACCAATAATATCACCAATTGTTACTGGTGCTTCAGTTCCATCAGTCTTACGACCATCAGGCAATAGATACCAGCTTTGATTATAGTTTTCGACTCGAGTCGAGCGAATATTTGTATTTGCTGTTACTGGAATATAGCTACGACCAAGGGTTGTAAATAATTTAGCTGAAGAGTCGCCATTTACATCCCATGAGAAACCTAATCTAGGTGCTATAAGGTTACTAGATTCAACGAATGTTTTACCGTTGCCATCCATATTATTAAATGACTCACTACGGACACCTAAATAAACAAGCATATCATCGTTTAACTGCCAGTTATCTTCGATATACCAAGCTGTATTTTCAACGCCGAAAGTTGCTGTTTGAGTTTCATGCAAGCGTACACGAACGGCTTCAGTACCTTCAGGAAGTACAACACCATTGATCGTGTTGTTGTTACCCGCATAAGCTGTTGCATAGCGATAGTAAACGCCACCAGATGGATTGGTACCTGGAGAAGTTGAATCATATTGCTGTGAGTCATATCCGAAACGAAGGCTGTGGTCTCCTAAAACCCAGTCAACATCAAACTTCATGCTTTCACGTTCATCTTTGTCTTCGACTTGGTCAGTAATATAGAACTGACCAGGCTTGTTCCAACAACCAATTGGCACCCAGTTTTGCCCAGGAGTCGTATCGTACACAGCAGGACATTCGTCACCAGGAAGGTTTGGTACTTTAAGATAAGTATTTTCTAACTTACCAAACATAGCGTTAAAGGTAATATTGTCTGTAAGGTGGCCTGTATAGGCTAAAATATTAACCGTTCCGCCTTCTTCGTATGTAAACTTACCTGTTTGCTCCCCGTGCTTACCAACAATTGGATTTCCGTCATCATCGAAATCGTTAAAGTAGTTAGTACGATCGTATTCTTCAACATTGTTAATGTGCGTAAAGCGTAATGAATGATTATCAGTAATAAACCAATCTAATTTAGCTAAATAGTTGGGCGTTGTATTACTGTATTCGTAGCTACTATCTTTACTATAATTATCACGCTGTTTATTTTTCCCTTCGATATTAGCAAAGAAGAAAAGTGAGTCTTCAATAATCGCGCCACCACCAAACACGTTATATGCGATTTCATCCAATGAGTCATACTGATTCGATGTATCTAAAGTGTCGTATACATCTCCATTTGCATCGATATCTAATAATCTAACATCTTTGCCTGAAGCTCTAAGGGCGTCTGGAGTGTAGTAAGCTGAACCACCAAATTCCCAGTCGTTATTACCAGACTTTGTCACCACATTTATGACACCACCAAGCGAACGACCATACTCAGCACTGTAACCGCCAGTTTTTACCTGAGTTTGTGCAATAGCATCCTGCGGAACAGAGGCAAAACTTAACATTGTACGTAAATTGGTCACATCCATACCATCAATATAGTAACCATTCTCAGCAATAGAAGAGCCACCAAATGAAGGCAGGTTTCTATCAAAGGCATCCCCTCCCTGAATTGCACCAGGTGCAAGTAACGCAACAGCTACCGAGTTTCTTGCCATCGGCAATTTCGCGATTTCTTCTGAGGTAAATACCGCTGAAGACTCTACACTTGATGTATCAATAGATGTGATACGAGAACCGACAACACTCAATCTCTCTGGAGCATCAGCAAGTGATACAAAGGCACCTGTACCAATCACGACTGTGACTTCCTGCTTATTACCAAGGTTATCACTAACGACATAAGTACCAGGTGCAATACTATTCATATTGAATCGACCAGTATCATTAACTGTGATTGTGCGTGAAACACCTGTTTTAGTATTTTTATAGGTAATTTCAGTACCCGTTGTCGCTTTACCATAAATTGAACCCGCCGCACTATTTGCTGATGCAGGTGAACTTAAAGCCAATAACGCTGTTACTGAAGCAGCAACTAACGAGCGTCTAAACATCTTATCTTTCATCTTCCAATCCCTTTGATGCGCTAATTATTATTGTTAAAAAATACCTCTTTAGTAATACAAATGTATCACCAAGCAACAACTTTTTAACATCCCGCTATCATATTCGTCAACACAAAAAGTAAGGAATAATTTATAAGCAACCTATTTATAATCAAAGACATGGTGAAGTTATTTACAGAAAAAAAGCCTTATTAAGATAACTCTGCTGTAAAGGGGGGGTTAATACAGTCTTTACGCTACAAATAACTGGGGAATGCCGCTTTCACAGAATAAGATAAGGCTTTATTTTAAGAGTTTAACCCTGATTTTTTTTGCAAAAAAAGTGAATAAAAAAACATTTATCAAAATTTTTTGCTTACCTAGATAAACAAGAAAATTAAGTGGGCGAGATTTGAACCAATGAGAATGCTCGAATAATATTAAATACGGTATTTTCTATATGGGAAACATTCGTTTTTCATAGAATTATGACCAATATTTGGAGTAAATGCGTCCCTTAATAGCCTAAGGCTCTCGTAGCTCATTCCATCAGGGATATAATTGCTAATTAAGATAAGAAACAAAGCAGTAAAGCTTATACTGGCCAATAATCACCCCTAAGCCAATAATAAAAACGCCAGTAATGACTGGCGTTTTGTGGGGGGCTATTGGCTAAAATCAGTTTTCATTCAACTTGCGTGTCAATATGGGTAAATAGCAGAGAGTGAGCCATTGCTTTACTTTAATATACTTTGCTTAAAATTCTCTACCATAGCCATGATCAAATCACCAAATTAATGTGCCGCCAACGGATGGCAAGGCTGCATTTCAAATGCTTAGTTATTTTTCAGCAAACCAAGAGGTGCAAATACCTCATAATGGTGAATCCCACCAATTGGACTCACTATCAGTTTATTCGTCTAACCATCCGCAATGACACGAGCAAAGACTAAACCGAACAACAAACCGTAGATGCCCTAAAAATTGGCAACACTAAAGATAGCCATGTTTTGTTTACCCCCATTCAGATAAAAACCATCAAAACGATTGAGCTTAAAAGCGCCAAAGTCTGACTTTATGAACTAACTTGATAGATAGCCATATCGAAAAGCAATGACTATCGCTTTCATCATACGCCAATTGTGGGAGGTAAAAAGTGGGTAGTCATTCAACCTGAACACCTAATGTACTGCGCCTTATGGCAATCATATTGTGCAAGCTATGCTGCTAAAAGCGGCTTAGGGTTCTACATACTAAGGAAGTTAAGCTATGAATAAAAACACCACAAATACTGGTGGCAAATGTCCAGTAATGCACGGTGCTACGACCGACAACAGCATGCCAAATACCAAGTGGTGGCCTAAAGCGCTTAATCTGGATATTTTGCATCAACATGATGCTAAGACCAACCCCATGGGCGATCGCTTCAATTATCAAGAGGAAATTAAAAAACTCGATGTCGCCGAGCTAAAACTAGATATGCATGCACTGATGACAGATAGTCAGCCATGGTGGCCTGCTGACTGGGGGCACTACGGCGGCTTAATGATCCGCATGTCTTGGCATGCGGCGGGCACTTACCGCACTGCTGACGGCCGCGGCGGTGCTGGCACAGGTAATCAGCGCTTTGCCCCGCTTAACTCCTGGCCTGACAACGTCAACCTCGATAAAGCCCGTCGGCTACTGTGGCCAATTAAGAAAAAGTACGGCAACAAGCTCAGTTGGGCAGATTTAATTGCCTACGCAGGCACCATAGCCTATGAATCCATGGGGCTTAAAACCTTCGGTTTCGGCTTTGGCCGTGAAGATATATGGCATCCTGAAAAAGACATTTATTGGGGAGCTGAAAAAGATTGGCTGGCTCCAAGTGGCAGTGAAGGCAGTCGCTACTCAGGTGAGCGTAATCTCGAAAACCCACTAGCGGCAGTGATGATGGGGTTAATTTACGTCAACCCAGAAGGCGTTGATGGTAACCCTGACCCACTAAAAACCGCCCATGATATACGGGTGACCTTTAAACGTATGGCCATGGACGATGAAGAAACAGTGGCCCTTACCGCTGGCGGCCATACCGTGGGTAAAGCCCATGGTAACGGAGACGCAAGTCTACTGGGCCCAGAGCCAGAAGCCGCTGACATTGAACAACAAGGCATGGGCTGGAATAACCAAGCGAACCGCGGTATTGGTCGTGATACGGTTTCCAGTGGTATAGAAGGCGCATGGACGACTCACCCAACCCAGTGGGATAATGGCTACTTTCAACTGTTACTTAACTACGATTGGGAGCTCACAAAAAGCCCAGCAGGTGCTTGGCAGTGGCAGCCCATCAATATTAAAGAACAAGATAAACCTGTTGATGTTGAAGACCCAAGCAAACGTTACAACCCCATGATGACTGATGCTGATATGGCGATGAAAATGGATCCTGAATACCGAAAAATCTCCGAGCGTTTCTATCATAATCCTGATGAGTTTTCTGATGCTTTTGCCAGAGCTTGGTTCAAGCTGACTCACAGAGACATGGGGCCTAAAACCCGTTATGTCGGCCCTGATGTGCCAGATGAGGAGTTGATTTGGCAAGATCCTATTCCCGCAGGAAACCGCCACTACGATATTCAATTGGTAAAAGAGCAAATCAGCGCCAGCGGGTTAAGTGTTAGCGAAATGGTAACAACAGCATGGGACAGCGCCAGAACCTTTAGAGGCTCAGATATGCGCGGCGGAGCCAATGGTGCCCGTATTCGTTTAGCACCACAAAATATGTGGCAAGGCAATGAGCCGACACGCCTGTGTAAGGTATTAACTATACTTGCCCAAATCGCGACAGATACCGGCGCCAGTATCGCCGATGTGATTGTTCTAGCAGGTAATGTCGGGGTTGAACAAGCTGCCAAAGCGGCAGGTTATGAGATGATAGTGCCGTTTTTTCGCGGCCGTGGTGATGCAAGCCAAGCGATGACCGATATTGACTCCTTTGCCGATTTGGAGCCGCTTCATGATGCATTTCGTAACTGGTTAAAGAATGATTATATTGTCAGCGCCGAAGAGTTAATGCTTGATCGCAGTCAACTGATGGGGCTCACTGCCCCTGAAATGACGGTACTTGTGGGCGGTATGCGGGTGCTTGGCACCAACTACGGCAATACATTACATGGGGTATTTACCGATAATGTTGGCGTGCTCAGTAATGACTTTTTTGTCAACCTCACCGACATGAATTATAGCTGGCAACCAAAATCAGATAATCTGTTCGATATTTGTGAACGTCAAACAGGCAAACTCAAGTGGACGGCAACACGGGTAGATTTGATTTTTGGCTCAAACTCACAGCTGCGTGCCTATGCTGAAATGTATGCCCAAGATGACAATAAAAAACGATTCGTTCGCGACTTTATTACAGCGTGGGCAAAGGTGATGAACGCTGATCGTTTTGATTTAATCTAAGTCGTAAACAGGCATGAACGCAATTTAAGTCTAATGCTAACAAAGCGTCGAGATTAAAAAACAAAAAAGCGAATCAATCGATTCGCTTTTTTATGCTTTAAGTTAACAACTCAAACTAATGCTTTTTGATCTTAACTCAAGCTACTGATTTAAAGATTAATCAGCTTACTTGTAAAAGGCTTCAATAGTGCCTTTAACTGTCATCATTAACGGTTGACCGCGACGGTCTAACGCTTTGTGAGACGGCACTTTAACCCAACCTTCACTGATGCAATATTCTTCAACGTCAAAACGCTCTTTACCGTTAACGGTAATACCAATGTCGTGATCGAAAATGGCAGCCACATGATGTGGGCTACGTGGGTTAACGGAAAGGCGATCAGGTAAAGCGAGTTTCTCAGTTGAGTCAGTCATGGTTGCTATCTGTAGTAATAAATATATCCGCTATTGTAGGCAATAGCGCCGTTTTGCTCAAGCGCAGCAGTCATAAATATCAACTAACTAAATAGCATAGACTTTCAAATCAAAAGATTTGTTTAACTATCGATATCGCTTAGGTCAAATCATTCACGTAACTTTCACACTTGTTGCGTAAAACTGTTAGCTGTTTCAAATTTCGCTATTGGTTAATCCTGTAAACTTCGCACCAACAAAAGCTATGTTGGTAAGAGTAAATTTTACCAGATAATGTGTATAACAAATTTGTTTACTACATTTGTTTACTACAATAATCGCAGGTCACTAACGCTTATAGCGCTAAGTGGATCTCTCACCCAATACCATAAGGTTTTGGGGCTCTACCTGCCGTAGCTATGTAGCCAATGAATACTCATTGGTTAACTGATATTTAAGAGATCAAAGGTTATCTACTATGACGTCTAAACAGACCACCAAGGCTACTGCAGCCTCTGCTCCATTTATCGATCGCTATTTCAACATTTCTGCTCGTGGAAGTACCTTAAAACAAGAAATCATTGCTGGTTTAACAACTTTTTTAGCCATGGTGTACTCGGTTATTGTGGTGCCAAATATGCTTAGCACAGCAGGCTTCGACCCTGAGGCAGTATTTATCTCCACTTGCTTAATTGCCGCTTTTGGTTCTTTACTCATGGGGCTATGGGCTAATTTACCCATGGCCATTGGTTGTGCCATCTCACTCACAGCATTCACGGCATTCAGTATGGTACTGGGTCAGGGGATATCAATTCCGGTGACTCTGGGCGCTATTTTTCTTATGGGTCTCATATTTACTTTTGTGAGTGTTACAGGGATCCGTCAGTGGGTACTGACTAATTTACCTAAAGGTATTGCTCACGGTACAGGTATTGGTATTGGTTTGTTCTTACTTTTGATTGCCACCAATAGCGTGCAATTAATCGTCTCTAACAATGCTGGCTTACCGGTAAAATTAGGTGACATCAATAGCCTGCCCGTTATTGCTACCATTATTGGACTTGCGGCCACCATTGGCCTTGAACGACGCGGGATACCAGGCGGTATTTTACTGGTGATCATTGGCTTATCGCTATTTGGGTTATTGTTTGATCCCAACGTGACCTATCAAGGCTTGTTTGCCTTACCTGATTTAATGTCTGATAAATCATTAATTGGTCAGCTCGATATTATGGGCGCATTAAACCCTGTAGTACTACCCATTGTCTTGGCTTTGGTGATGACCGCTATTTTTGATGCCACAGGTACCATACGTGCCGTTGCAGGCCAAGCAGAATTACTTGATGACAAAGGTAATATTATTAGTGGAGGTAAGGCACTTACCTCAGATTCTGTAAGCAGTATTTTTGCAGGCGCAGTCGGTGGCGCCCCCGCTGCAGTGTATATTGAATCAGCTGCAGGTACAGCGGCAGGGGGGAAAACAGGACTAACCGCAACCATCGTTGGTGTATTATTTTTACTGATGATGTTTTTGGCGCCATTAAGCTATTTAGTGCCTGCATATGCCACCGCGCCCGCGCTGATGTATGTTGGCCTGCTGATGTTAAGTAATGTCAGTAAGCTTGATTTTGACGATAAAGTCGATGCAATGGCAGGGCTAACTTGCGCAATCTTTATTATTTTAAGTTGTAATATCGTCACCGGAATTATGCTAGGGTTTGTCACCTTAGTCATTGGCCGAATATGCAGCGGTGAGTGGCGTAAACTTCGAGTGGGCGTTATCGCCATAACCCTTGGTTTAGTTGTTTTCTACATGGGTGGTTGGGCAATTTAATACCCTTGCTTACGATAGCAAGTACTTACGATAGCAAGGCCAACTATTAACGTTGGCCTTTTTTTCTTTTTGTTAATGTTCAGCCATAAAAAAGCCTATCCACGCAAGGTGGCGGGCAATTCAATAGGCCCTCTGTCACTTCTGCGCATAACATCACTGTATCACCATTAACCACGACGAAAAGTCGACTACGAATGTGAAAAATACCAAGTGTAAACCAAAGTAAAGTTAGTTGATAAAGTCAATCAACTTAGGGTAAATTGCGCTGATTGCAGCAATCTATTTTCATGTCAGTCAATGAATATGAATCGCTAAATGTGAATAATAAAATGTCATCAATGATGGTTAATGGAAACTTGGTAAATGAAAACTTGGAAAGACGATTTAGGTAAAACACTCTACGTCATGGATGCACTACTGTTAATTGGATTTATATTAGTTTGCGCCCCTAAAGCCACAGGGGTTTTATTGCACGAATGGTTAAGCTTATTGTTTATAGTCCCTTTGGTTATTCACCTATTACTGCACTGGGACTGGTTAAAGTCACTGCCTAAAAAGTTTGTCAGCCAATTATCTGGTGAAGCCCGTTTTAATGCTGTGTGGGATTTTATTTTCTACCTAGCAATGCTGATGGTTATTTTAAGTGGCTTTTTGGTGTCAGAAGTGATGCTACCTCAGCTAGGGATTCATTTTGACATCCTTCCGGTATGGTCAAAAATGCATCACGACCTAGGCAATCTATTGATGCCAATGCTAGGGATCCACTTAGCAATGCACTGGAAATGGATTAAGGGTATGAGTAAAAAGTTTTTCAAAAAACAAACAGCAAAAAAGGCCTAAATTATGAAATACCTTAGCCACAAATGGAAAAGTCGTAGTTTTATTATTCTGTCAATTTCACTACTATTCACCGCTTTATTGTGGACAGTATCCCTGAGTGAGTGGGCGACAACTATCAATATGGTTATTAGTGAACCCCACTCAGAACCGAATATTTCACCATTACTTATCGGTGTTATTTCACTTGTCAAAGTCACCTTGTTAACACTGATACCGGCTGTGTTGTGTTTTGGAATTATGACTTTTGTCAGTTCAATATCGCGCTTTTTAAAGTTTCGTTCCCACAACATGAAGCTAAAATCCTAAGGATTAATACCTTGCGCTGGTAATTAATTGCCACAGCCGAACTGTAATATCTAAAAGCCACAACTTACTTAAGCCATAGCAAAAGTAAGTTGTGTTGCTTTTCTCTTTATCGAATCGACCATTCAACTGCACCAGCCCTTATAACTTCCTGCGTCTTTGTTTTACCAGAGTACCAATAGCTGATCTTGTCATTTATAACCCGAAAAACCTAAAGCTCCCCCATAGTAACCAAAAACTATTTAAGTTATTGTAGTACAAATAGGTATAACTCGATGATAGTCCCTGTAAACGTTAGTAATGCAGTGTGAGCTAAGCGCCTGTCAATAAGCTTATTGGAGCGATTATTCAAGATTGAAATATGGTTATTTAGCCTATTATTCAACGTTAACGCCTTCTATAACTTGATTAAATTTACAACTTATTCTGTTTTTAACTGATTTAACTTAACCGCATTTAAGGTCTAGCCGTGCCCTCTCAGTCCTATGTAAAAAAGAACCTTTCCCTTGCTTGGCCATTAGCATTAAATGGACTGCTGATGCAGTCCATGTTGATGATAGATACCTTATTAGTATCGCCTTTAGGCGAAATCCCCTTAGCGGCTATGGGCATAGCCACTGCTATTGTTGCTGCTATTTTGGGTATTCAAATGGCATTGGCCAATGGTACCCAATTGGTGTTGAGTCGCGCCGTTGGCTCTGGCAATAATCAAACACTATCAAAAGCATTCTGGTCTGGGATGATGATTAACTGCTCGGTGGGCTTGCTTTTTTGGATATTGCTAACCCTGTTTGATCGCCCTTTAATTGGCCTGCTGACAGACAATGTGTTGTTACAACAAGAAATTGCCAGTTACTTAGTGATTTCAAAATACATCATACTTTACACTGCACTAACCCAGGTGATGATTGCCCTGTTTAATGGCTTGGGTCGCACTAAAATTCCCTTTAAAGGGTATCTCATTGAGTTGCCCATTAACGCCGTCTTGTCCTATTTACTTATTCATGGTTATCAGTTTAGCGATACGATCGCAATTGAAGCTATGGGCGTTCAAGGCGCCGCACTAGGTAGCATTATTGCCATAAGCGTGCGGCTTATGTATCTGGGATCATATATGAAATTCAGCCCTGTAATCGAAATCACGCTGCCAGATAAAAACACCTCAATGAGCCGCAATATTCGGCTGCATTTTATTGAGATATTCCCGATTGCAGCCAACGTCACTATGCTGATGATAGGGGTGACTGTGTATCAGTTGCTGTACTCACAGCTCGACATTAATGCCTATGTCGCCATCACCTTGGTGATGCCTTGGATTAAAGCGGGAACCCAATTTATTGCGGCTTGGTCGCACTCATCAGCCATTACCATTAGCCAAGCTATTGGTTCTAATAAGATGGATGATTTGAGTAAAAACGTTGATACCAGTATCGATATTGCGGTGGTTATTTCAGTGATTTGCGCAATGCTGTTTGGTCTTATGAGCATTTTTATTGCCGATATTTACCCACATTTAGATGCAGCAACCTATCAAGCGTTAGCTGTCATTGCGCCGCTATATATCTTTTTGCCTATCGTGCGTGGTTACAACACGGTTCATGGCAATATATTACGAGCAGTGGGTAAAACTACCGCAGTATTCAAAATTAACTTTACTGGCCAATGGGTGATTTCAATCCCCTTATGTGCACTGATCATTTTAGTCTTTGATGGGTCAATTTTTTGGGCCTTTGCTATTCAGCCATTTGAAGAAGTCGTTAAAGCCCTGCCGTTTAGGCAACTCGCCAGAAAGTCGCTAAAAGAGTTCGATCATAAAAAAGCCCAAGCATTGATGTATGACTAAAACCTTTGTCTACAAAGTGCTGCTATTGTCAGTGACAAGTAGAGAATTGATACACTCAACAGGTTTAGATTTTTTCAGGCGCTATTGAGCTAGGCAGATTTATTGCCTTTACCAGCTAATCCACCATTTTATGATCTCGGCCAAATTACCAAATGCTAATACTTGCTAGTATCGCGGCAAATTTCACTGAGTAATAAATATGCAATTAGATTTAAATGGTATGACGCCAAAACAGTTTCTTGAACAGTATTGGCAAAAGAAACCACTGGTGATCCGTCAAGGCTTTAAACACTTTGAAGACCTGCTTTCACCAGAAGAAATGGCAGGGCTGGCTTGCGAAGATGTGGTTGAATCTCGCCGCGTGTTTAAAGCAAACGATGAATGGCAAGCTGAGTTTGGCCCATTTGAATCCTATGAAAAGCTCGGTGAAACTGACTGGACCTTAATTGTCCAAGCCCTTAACAACTGGGTGCCTGAAGCTGAAGAGCTGATCAAATGTTTTGATTTTATCCCACGCTGGCGCTTAGATGACGTCATGGTCAGCTATGCCACACCGGGTGGCGGCGTTGGCCCCCATATTGATCTTTATGACGTATTTATCTGCCAAGGTTCTGGCCGACGTCGTTGGAGAGTCGGTGACCTTGGGCCGCATAAAGAGTTTGCTGCTCACCCTGCATTACTGCACACCGAAGCATTCGACCCGATCATTGATGTTGAATTACTCCCTGGCGATATCTTGTATCTGCCACCAGGCTACCCTCATGATGGGGTAACCCTTGAGCCATCAATGAGCTTTTCTGTGGGTTACCGCACTGCATCGGCAAAAGATATGATCAGTTCAATGGCCGATCACATTATCGACAAAGATTTGTGCAATGAGCAAATTGCCGATCCTGACCGCGCCTTAAGCGAACACTCAGGTATTGTGAACAGCAGCGATCTTGAGCGAATTAAACAGCAACTTTTTGCCACCCTTGATGACAAGCTAGTCAGTGAATTTAGCGGTCGCTACCTGACTCAGTCTAAGTGCGAACTTGATTTACCCGAAGAGAGTTTAGGGTTTCAAAGTTTAGATGTGACTGAGCAGCTTAAGCTGCAACCTTTAGTAAAGCTTGGCGGCCTGCGCACGCTGTACTTTGAAACCAGCGTTGCTGATGGCGTGCTGTATATCAATGGCGAGCAACTGCAACTATCTGCGGGCAAAGAAGCCTTAATCGCACTGCTATGTGATACCCAAGAGCTTACCGCACACGACTTAAGCCCATGGCTAAATGATGATGAAGTGGTTGAGCAATTAACCGCTTGGGTTAATGCTGGTTACTGGTATTTTGACGAAATCGACTAAAACTAGTAGATCGATTAAAGCGCCTTAACTCAGTTTAGCTGCGCTAAAATCGGTTACACGAGTTTGTAACTAGTCTATAAAAAATGGTTCAGTGACATCGGTCACTGAACCATTTTTTTACTGTTAGATTTGCAATAATTAATGCTTAGCCAAATCCAGTAACATGCTAATCGGTATTTAAGTTAATGGCGGTGGCGTTTTTGACCGTACGTAATGACACGGATGTATGAAACTTGCGAATGTTAAAATCACAACGCAATGTGCTATCAATAAAGGTTTCATAGGCTTGTATGTCGGTAACACAGACAATAAGCATGAAATCGTAACTGCCCGAGATTTGATAGCACTGAGTGACTTCAGGCGCTTTCATGACTGTTTGTCGAAATAATCGATAGATATCATCCCGGTCGCGATCCATTTCAATCGACACAATCAAAGTCAACTTATTGCCTGATAACTCAGGGTTAATCAAACAAACATCACCAATAATGATCCCTGCCTCTCGTAAGCGTTTTATCCGCTTCAAACACGCTGGCGGCGACAGTCCCACTTCTGCAGCGAGATCGATATTCTGAATCTTATTATTCGATTGTAACTGCATCAAAATGCGCCGATCGATCCTGTCTAATTCCATATTTCTTTAAACCCACTTAAATAGCACCAAAATTTACCAATTAATTATAAATAGGAAATATTGATATGCAAAATATTTAATTTACAACCAAAAATTAACCAACTCCTAGGTATTATATGCGCCTCTATTGGCAGCAACGAACCACGTTACAATGAACTCTATTACGCTCTTTTTTAAACAACTCTCTGTTGAAGTCTATTCTGTCACTACTACACTGTTTAAAATCATGATCCCAATGATTATTATTATGAAAGTAGTAGAAGAAATGGGCGGTTTGGTGCTACTGGGTGCACTGCTGGCGCCGTTAATGAATTTTGTTGGTTTACCCAGTGAAATGGGCATCGTTTGGGCAACGACCCTGCTTACCAATATTTACACTGGGATAATTATTTTTATTAACCTCGATACTAGCTTAAGCGTTGCTCAAATCACCATTCTTTGCAGTATGATGCTGCTGGCTCATGGCTTACCCATAGAAGCGAGCATTGCAAAAAAAGCCGGGGTTTCCCTATGGGCTACATTAGTGATCCGTATCGGTGGAAGTTTTGCCCTTGCTTGGCTACAACACCAGTTTTATCGCTATAGCGAACAGGGCCAAGAGGCTGCGGTCATTGTATGGCAACAGGAAAGTAATCAAGATATTGGCTATCTAGCGTGGTTTGTGGGGCAGTTAGAAAATCTAGCGATGACTTTTGTGGTTATCGCAGCACTCATGTTTGTGCTTAAAATATTAAAACTAACAGGTTTTGAACGCCTATTAATCATGCTTCTGCAGCCATTATTCAAATTAATCGGCATCGGCAAAGAGGCGGCTAATCTTGCCATTATCGGTATTACTCTGGGTTTATCACTGGGCGGAGGCTTACTGATCAATGGCGCGAAAAAAGGCACGATTTCGCGCTATGAAATATTTATAACCATCATGATGCTCAACTTATTACATAGTGTTATCGAAGATACCCTGCTGATCATGCTGCTTGGCGCTGACTTTAACATGGTCTTCTGGGGCCGAATAATATTTACCTTCATCGTTATTATCACCCTGAGTATGGTGATCAGAAGGTACAGCCATTGGAATCGTGCCAATTTAGCCAGATTAAACAAAACCACAGAATGAATACAGGCGAAATAAAGCAATAACATAAGCAGCTAGCTGATATAGCGACCAGCTAGGTTATCAGTTACTTTTGCGGTGAATTACAGCGACCGATTACAGCTTGGCATTAAATTAACACTCGATTTATTCGGCCCAATCATTGATGTTGAACTGCTTCCTGGCGATATCTTGTATCTGCCACCAGGCTACCCTCATGATGGGGTCACCCTTGAGCCATCAATGAGCTTTTCAGTGGGTTACCGCACGGCATCAGCAAAAGATATGATCAGTTCAATGGCCGATCACATCATTGATAAAGATTTATGTAATGAGCAAATTGCCGATCCTGACCGCGCCTTAAGCGAACATTCAGGTATTGTGAACAGCAGCGATCTTGAGCGGATCAAACAGCAACTGTTTGCCACCCTTGATGATAAGTTAGTCAGTGAGTTTAGTGGCCGTTACTTAACACAATCTAAGTGTGAACTTGATTTACCTGAAGAAAGTTTAGGGTTTCAAAGCTTAGATGTGACTGAGCAGCTTAAACAGCAACCGCTGATTAAACTGGGTGGCCTGCGCACTTTGTACTTTGAAGCTAGTGTTGCTGACGGTGTGCTGTATATCAATGGCGAGCAACTGCAATTATCAGCAGATAAAGAAGCCTTAATCGCACTGCTATGTGATACCCAAGAGCTTAGTGCACAAGACCTAAGTCCATGGTTAAACGATAACGATGTGCTTGAGCAATTAACCGCTTGGGTCAATGCTGGTTACTGGTATTTTGACGACATCGACTAAATCAGATTGGCTCAGATAAGCTGCAGTTGATGAACTCACATCAGTAAGTCAATTAACATCGCGTAAAAAAGCGAACCATCTGGTTCGCTTTTTAATCGACAAGTTTTAATGGACAGAATAAAAGTTAAAAACCCGCAATCGTAGCTTTTCGCTGTTTATTTACAATGCAAAAATTACCACGCTTAGTGCGGCATTTTGAGCAGGTTTCACATAGGGCTTGAGCTCTATCACCATTGTGCCAACGCTTCACTAGATCAGGCTCTGACAATAATGGTCTTGATAGGGCAAAGTATTGAATATTGGTATTCGCGGCAATGGCCTCAATGGCATCAATATCCGTTAACCCGCCTACAGTAATAACTGGTATATTCACTTCACGACTTATCACATCGCCATATTGATGAAAATAACCCTGTGGCTGAATGGTATGCCCCTCAAACGACTCACCAATCATGTCATTAGCTTTACCATGAATATTGCCAGAAATGATAATGGCATCAACGCCAATGGCTGCAAGCTTTTTACAAATAACACGGGTTTCAGCAAAGGTTAAGCCACCTTCAAAAAAATCACAGGCGGTTAATTTCACCAGTATCGGGTAATCATCACCCACCAGCTTTCTGGTTTCCGTATAGATTTCAACTAAAAAGCGCAGGCGGTTTTCTAGGCTGCCACCATATTGATCATCTCTTTGATTGTAATAAGGGCTTAAAAACTGATTAATTAAATAGCTGTGGGCCCCATGAATTTCAACCCCATCAAAACCTGATTGTTTTGCCCGTAAACTCGCTTTCGCAAATGCCTGCACTATGTAATCTATCTCGGCAATGGTCATGGCTTTACCTAAGGTTTTTGTGCCACGCTCGCAAACCTCACTTGGGGCAAAAATCACTCTTTCGCCCACGTTGTAAGTGGTTTTGGTGCCACCATAGGCCAGCTGCATGGCTATTTTGGCGCCATTACGGTGAACTAAATCCGTTAGCTGTTTATATTCCTCGATAAAGGAGTCGTCGTATATGCCCATCATGCCCGCATTGGGTTTTTCTTCTGCGACGATATTGGCATAACCTGTAATGATCAGGCCGACTTCACCTTGAGCAAGCTCTTTGTATATGGCGTATAACTTTTCTGTCATATGGCCATCTTCAGTTGCCATATTTTCCCAAGTCGCACTGCGGATAAAGCGGTTCTTTAACTGCATGCTGCCAATGTGGGTTTCTGTATACAAAGTGCTCAAGTTACATCCTCTAAAAAGCGTCATCTATTAAACGGCGGCATTATAAAGGGCGTTGTTCAACAATCAAACAACTACAAGTCAGAAGTGAGACCTAGCTATATAGTCCAAAAGAGGTAATTAACTAGGGCGATTGAATAAGAATATCCGCTAAGGGGGCGGCTGGTGTACTACATGAGATTGATCTAAAGCTCTTTTTACGAAAAGCGTTATGAATGATGGCGCTTTGCCATATTATTCAACATAGCAAACTAAATAGTCAATTAAGCCAAAGCAGCTATCTTTGCGAGCAAAACAGCTAAAAATAAGTATCGCGGTAAAGTGTTAACTATTTAAAAAGGCTAGGCAGTTAACTGCCTAGCCTCAAAACCTTTAGCTAGCATCAACACGTTTCGTTAGCATCAAAAGACAAAGTTCACCGTCAAGCTTAATAACTCAACATCGGTACTTTCACCCCAAATAATTGGTGGTGCGGCAAATTGCGCTCGGTTTATTGGATTATCCCCTAAAATGGACTGGTACTCAGCATTAAGTGAAATCGATGAAGTCACATCATAGCGAAGCCCTATAGTCACCCCTTGACTCTCTCTAAGCTCACGACTCTCGGCATAAACCACATAGGGAGTAAAATCATCGATTGCATAACCAACACTGGCGTACCAATTACTTTGCAGCTCATCATGTTCAAATTCAGCCATAAACTGCCAAGCATCTAAACTGTATTCTGCCCCCAAAGTAAATACACTTAACTCATCAGCAGTAGGGGCTGGGCGTAAAGTATATTTAGACCGTAAAAATCCAGTATGGATACGATAATTAAACCCAACTAAATCGACATATATTCCGGTGGTATAGTCAGAATCAAATTGCATCAATATCGGCCCTAAATTCACCTCAGTTAAGCGGCCGAAACCATAATAAGGTGAAACGGTAAGTGATATTTCATCAGATAATTCATATTGCCAAGCCAGCGAAACACCATCGTATGAGGTGGTACCTAAAATCGAGTCGTAAATCTCACCCGGCGGCCTTGCCCACGCATAGGCTTGGCCAACAAAATAAAACTCAGAGACTAAAAACAAGGGTAAGCGCAATCGGCCAGCCCTTACTTTAAAGTCACTAAATTCATAACTTAGGTAGGCCCATTCTAACTCAGGTTCGCTCCATTTATCTTGGGTGCGCTTAACCACTTGAGCTGATGCATCAAAGCCCTCAAACACATCTAAATCAAGTTGTATTCCAAATAAAGTATCACAGTCATAACAGGTTTCATCTGTTATTTCCCGGTTAATAAATAATGGCGCTTTATTGTCTGATTTACTGATAGATGTTGAACCAAAACCACTGATGGAAAAGTTATCAGTCAGCTCTATCGCAGCTTGTGCATTGGTTGCCATGCCAAGGGTTAATAGTAAAATTATGTATTTTCGGTTTAATAACATGGCTACTCTCCTTGTGGCACTGTGATTAAGATATTAACTTCTTTAGGCACCGACTCTATCGGAGCATATGCAATACCATTAGGATTGTCGTTCAGCCATTTGAGGATCTTCTTTATATCATCACTGTCTAACTCTTCTGGTGGCGAGCCTTTGCCGGAGAAAGCCAACCCGGCCCAATAACCATTCATTTGTGAGACCGATTTACCCAGCAACATGCTATAAAACTCTTCGCGGTGCATGGAGGTTTCAGGTAGATCAACTAAGACAATTTTAAAGCTACCTCCGACTTTTTTAGACTTACCTCGATATAACATTCTCGCCTTACTTTTACTTAAAGGCGGCATGTCATCATTAAGGCTAAAAATAGCGAATTCGACCTCAGAGCTTTTGCTGGTATCAGCCTCTAAAGCCCAAGTTGATGGGGATAAAATTAATGCAGTAAGAAAGATAAGCCGCCTTGTGCACAATCTACTCAAAAAAAAATGCTTCAGGCTCAATAAAAAGGCTTTGTGGTTTAATCCATTAATCATATAAAAACCTTCATTCCTAGATAGTTTTTGTACTATGCTAAACATAGTCAGAAGTTTTACTAATCTAAACTTAGCCAAGAACCCTACGATATACAACTTTATAGCTAACTTTTTATGGCTAATTTTACTCAAGGAGCTGAGATGAATTTATTGAATCGTATTTCAATAAAAGCAAGGATGTTGGCACTTGTCTTGTTACCATTGGTTTTTGCAGGTTTTTTATCAGCGTTAGAAATCCAAAAACAAACTGATAATGTGCAAGCTTTAAACAGCCTTAACAACAAAGTGACCTTTTTAGAGTTATTTTCCCAGCTTAATCGGCAAATTACTCAAGCGCAAGACGCGCTCAGCGGCCAAGATGAGCCCTTTGTATTATCCCAATTCACATCTATTACGGAGCAACTGTCTGCGTTATTACCCACAAGCTTTAGCGCTCAACACAGTGAAGATATTCAAGCATGGTTTAACAGCACTGAAGAAGCCTTAGCTGAATCGCCAGCCCTTACCAAAGAGGATTTATTTGATTGGTCAATTTGGATGAACGAATTGCAAAACCAAGGGTTGATGACGCTAGAAAAAGATAAGCTTGATGTACCTGAAAAAATTAACCAGAACTTGACGATTTTATTTCAATTGCAATGGCTATCACTGTGGTCTGCAGAAGAAAAATGGCTAATGGATCAACTGATAACGAATCGAGGCGACGAAGATCTGCTGAGTCAATTGAATATGAGCGCTGAAAGACAACAACTGTATGTCGATCGCTTTATTAATATTAGCGCCAAGCCTGAGCAAGTAGACCTGTTATTAACTACCTTTTCAGATCAAGCATTCCAACAAAGTTATCAGCTGCGCAGCCAATTTCTGCAAGGGAATGAAATTGTTGATAATACAGATGCTAACTTGGAGGTGTTTAATCAGCGTTTGAACTTAATTCAATATGTTGTCACTACCATTTCAGAGCAATTATCCACCAATATTCACTCTGAAATAGCAAAGTCTAAGCAGCTTATTATTATGTTCTGCGTTGCATTGCTAATATCGCTCGTTACTATTGGCACCATTGGCGCAAACCTTTACCGCCGCATTCTAAAGTATCTGCATCATGTGATTAAAACCATGTCAAAAATTGAAAAAACACATGATTACTCAAATAAGATAAACGAAAGTGGTAAAGATGAATTAAGCTACTTCTCTAAAAAGCTCAATAACCTAATTCATGAACGCTTTTTAAATGATGCCAAAATCTTGCAAGCAAAATCAGATGCAGAAAGAGCTAACCAAGCCAAAAGTTCTTTTTTGGCCAATATGTCCCATGAGATTAGAACACCGTTAAATGGCATTATTGGCATGTCGGAGATAATGTCAGGCACAAGGTTAACTCCTTTGCAAAATGAGTACCTGCAAACCATAGAAACATCCTCACATACCTTATTACTATTGATTAACGATATTCTGGATCTTTCTAAAATTGAGTCGGGTAACCTGTCTATTGCTTACAACGACACCAATATTACCGAGGTCATCTATGACACCCTCACTATGGTGTTAGCTAAAGTCGTTGAAAAGCAACTCGACCTTAAAATTGAAATCCCTGAACATATGCCTCACTTAGTATCACTTGACGAACATAGAATGCGCCAAGTATTAATGAACCTTCTGTCAAATGCAGTTAAATTTACCAATAACGGCTTTATTAAAGTCGCTGTGAGCTGCGATTACGACGAAGCTAACTATGCCAATATGAAAATTAAAATATACGATAGCGGTATTGGTATTAAAGAAGAAAATCACCAACAAATCTTTTCACCTTTTATCCAAGAGGATGGCACCATCACTCGTGAATTTGGTGGTACAGGGCTTGGGCTGGCAATTTGTAAACAGCTAGTGGGGTTAATGGGCGGCGATATAAAAGTTAGCTCAGAAAAAGGTAAAGGCAGTTGTTTCAGCGTTGAACTTAAAGCCCGCATCATTACCAAAGAGCAGCCTAAAAGAGACGAGTTTAAACACCTGACTACGGCAATTATTTCCAGTAATAATGATATTATTGATGCTATTGATGCTGCCTGTAGTAAACATGAATTTAGCATAAATTACCGTTACCCATCACCGTTTGACTTGTTACAGGATAAGCAAAAGTTTGATCTGTTATTTATTGATAATGCCTCAATGAACCGAGAGGCTTTAAAAGCATTACCCGAATTACTCATGCTGCAAGATAGTTTTTCCATTGCCATTAATAGCCCTTCTGAGCAGCGAACATTAGATAACATTGACGCCTCTATCACCATACCACTGCTTGGCAGGCGCTTTAGCGATGCCATTCGTAATGGCATCGAAAGTCGTACTCTGCGCAACAAAGTCACCCCAGCTGAAAAAAAAGCCGCCAATGATGGTATTGATAAGCAAGAACAACCACGCACCATTCACGGCATGATTTTGATTGTCGAAGATAACCTCGTTAATCAAAAGGTCGCCTCAGTGCTAGTCAAGCAAGCGGGCTATAACTTCGTAATTGCTAATAATGGGCTTGAGGCGTTTGATTTTATTAGTGATGGCAAAATATTTGATGCAATCTTAATGGATTGTATGATGCCCATTATGGATGGTTTTACTGCCACCCAAAAAATCAGAGAGTGGGAGCAAATAAACCCATCTGTGCAACGGCTGCCAATCATTGCACTTACCGCCAGTGTACTGGATCAAGATATTGAGAAATGTTATGAGTCAGGAATGGATGATTATTTGGCAAAACCATTTGAAAAGCATGTTCTTATCGAGAAAATAAAACAGGTCACCAAGCTTGCAGGTTAGCTGTAAGAGTATTTGCAGTAATTGAATTTAGGCTAACACCAATAAGCTGATTGTATAAATGCCTGATCATATAAATGCCTGATTTGCTGACTGTATAAATATCTGATTATATAATTGGCTGATTACCTGATTGTATGAATGCCTGATTTGCTGATTATCTTGAGATGCAACCAAACATCGAAAAATCACTAATCGCTATCAATTACCTTCATATTAAGCGTTTCTGCTGCAATAATTTTTGTTTTTCCTTTTGTTTTTCCTTTTGTTTTTTATCTCGTGATAAATGTTTTGAACTTTTTAGGCCGACACATTTATCACGCTTAAAGCGTCGCCAGCAGGGCATTTCATTACTGGCAACGCTATATTTTGCGATTAAAATCGCCACTGAATTATAACCTGAGCTATACCTTAACCTTAGCAGCGCCAAAGCTATTTTCAAACTCTTGATCTAGACTGGCATTATCAACTTTATTGCCCTTTAAGCGCTCAACCACAAGGTAATTTACCGGAACCAAAATCAAGGTGATAAAGGTGGCAAAGATAATCCCAAAGCCCAATGATATCGCCATTGGAATTAAGAACTGCGCTTGGGTCGACTTCTCTAATAATAGCGGCATTAGGCCGATAAACGTGGTTAAACTGGTGAGCATAACCGGTCTAAAACGTTTTGCACCTGCGGTTAATACCGCCTCCGCTAATGCCATTCCATCTGCGCGTTTTTTGTTAATAAAGTCCACCAGCACTAAAGAGTCATTGACCACCACCCCTACTAGCGCCAACATCCCCAATATACTGAAAATGGTCAGTGGCGAGCCCATTAACCAATGACCTAGTACTGCGCCAATTAAGCCAAAGGGGATCACGCTCATCACAATTAATGGCTGAATGTAAGACTTAAACGGAATTGCGAGTAGGCTATAAATCATAAACAACACAAACACTAAGCCCCATTGCAACGACCCAAAGCTGTCTCGCTGTTCACGAGCTTCGCCTTCAAGTGAGTGCCTTACTCCAGGGTATTGCTGCACTAAACCATCAAGGTACACCTTAAGATCTGCTTGTAGCACAGTCATATTGGTATTGTCTTTATCCACGTCGGCAGTGACATTTAACACCCGATAACGATCGATGCGTTGAATACTTGATGGGCTCTTACCTGAGGTCATTTTAGCCACATGACCAAGCGGCACTTGCGCGCCCTGACTGGTGGTAATCAGGACCTTTTTAAGGTCATCTAATGACTGACGTTCATCTAGCGGCAAGCGCAGCATTACTCGCACATCATCACGGCCACGCTGGATGCGCTGCACTTCTGAGCCAAAATAAAAGCTTCTTATTTGACTTGATACTTCCTGTCGAGTGAGCCCTAGCGCTTTACCTTGCTCGGTTAACTCAATTAGCAGCTCTTCTTTACCGTTAGATAAACTGTCGGCAATATCAAATACTGTCGGGTAAGTTTTTAAATGCTGTTTAACCTGATCGGCAATCTCACGTAAGGTATCAAGGGAGTTTGCACTGAGCTGCACATCAATAGGATCAGAGCTTCGGCCAATTTCAGCGCGGTAAGTCACTGACTCAGCCCCAGGAATTTCACCAACACTTTTACGCCATTCAGTTAATAGTTGCCTAGAGGTAATACCTGATTCACGCTTCTCCGCTGGAGTCATTTCAAAACGAACCCCCCCTGCATTTGAGGTGCCGCCACGACCACCTGTAGTGGCCAAAATATTAATAATGACACTCTCGCCAGTATCTTCATCGGTATACTTTTCTTGTAGCGCCTCAGCTTTTGCTGCAATAGCAATAATATGCGCATTAGTCACCTCAAATGGGGTGCCAGCTGGCATAGTCAAGTTAAGCCTGACGGTTTCACTGGGAATACGCGGGAAGAAGGTAAACTTAGTCCAACCAGTGGCTAACAATGCCGCTATCACTAACAGTACACTGAGAAATAAGCTCAATGTGGCCGTTTTATGCTTTAGCGCTATGCGTAAAAACGGTTGATAAAATTGAATGATTGCTCGCTCAAAACCATCAGCGAACTTTTGCTGAAAAATCTCAAACTTATTATAATTTTCCTTCTGGTGACGCAACTTAATATTTTTAAGGTGAGCGGGTAGCACAAACTTAGATTCAATTAGCGAGAACAATAATACTGGGATCACCACTATCGCAATTTGACCAAATATCGCCCCGCGAGTGCCCTCAATAAACAACATGGGTAAAAATGCGGTCACTGTGGTTAAGATGCCAAAGGTGACTGGCGCGGCAACTTCTTGGGTACCAAGAATCGCCGCTTGCTCGCCATTAGGCGCGGTCTTAAGGTGAGTGTAAATATTCTCGCCGGTGACAATGGCGTCATCGACCACAATCCCCAATACCAAGATAAAACCAAACAGGCTGATGACGTTTAACGACACACCAAAAAATGGCATAAAGATAAACGCGCCCATAAAAGAAACCGGAATACCAATAAACACCCATATGGCAATTGATGGACGTAAAAACAATGTCAGTAATAGCAACACAAGTATGCCGCCCTGCAGCGCACTACCTGTTAGGGTAGCAATACGGTTTTTAACGATTTCAGAATCGTCATCCCAATAGCTAAGGCCATAGCCTTCAGGTAAGGTTGCCTGACGAGAATCAATGTAGTCTTTCACTTTATCAGCCACATCAATCGCGCTTTGCTGACCAATACGATACACATCGATAAATGCCGCTTGTTGACCATTAAAGCGAGTTCTTACAGGGGTTTCCTCAAAGCCATCAACCACATTTGCAATATCGCCTAAACGAATAATGGTGCCGTCAGCGGCAGATTTAATGGCAATATTGGCAAACTCATCTTTGTAATAAGCTTGGCCTTTAGAGCGCAGTAAAATGTCGCCACCCTGAGTTTTTAAATTACCCGCAGAGATATCAGTACTAGAGGCATTAATCGCCCGTGATACTTCACTCAGAGTTAAGTTGTACTGACGTAATTTGTTTTGCGATAAGGCTAACGACACTTCATAGTTACGCACCCCGCTTAAATCTAGTTGGGTGACACCCTCTAGGCGCAACAATTCATCGCGCACCACTTCAGCAAACTCGATGGTTTCTTTTTCGCTATATTTGCCGGTTACCG
The DNA here is from genome assembly GCF_002874545.1 of Shewanella sp. 10N.286.52.C2. Lineage (NCBI taxonomy): Bacteria > Pseudomonadati > Pseudomonadota > Gammaproteobacteria > Alteromonadales > Shewanellaceae > Shewanella > Shewanella sp. 10N.286.52.C2. The sequence goes on along the minus strand of NZ_MCTV01000038.1, from coordinate 33,886 downwards.
TTACTGCGATGACTTCACGCTTACGCTGGGCAAGGGCGATGACAGGTTTTTCGGCATCAACCGGAAAGGTGTTAATGGCATCGACGCGGCTTTTAATGTCCGCTAGCATTTCTCGGGGGTCGTAACCACTGTCAACTTCAATGGTGACCTGCGATGACGCCTCTGAAGAGCTAGAAGTGATTTTTTCTATGCCTTCAAGATCTTGCACCGCCTCTTCAATACGAATTGTCACCCCTTTTTCAACATCTTCAGGGGTCGCGCCACGAAGCGATACTCGAACAGAGATCCTTTCAGACTCAACTGTCGGGAACACTTCAAGTGGTATCTGCGTTGACAGTGAACCTAAACCTAATACCAGCAGCAACAACATTAATAAATTGGCCGCTACGTGATTTTTAGCAAACCAAGCAATCATGGCTGTGACTCCTCTTTACTAGCAGGTTTGGTTTTACGCTCGCCATCAGGCTTACTGCGAGACTTGCCATCGGCTCTGCCCTCACCTCTTGGACCTCGCTGTGGTTTAACTTTATTCGTTGCGCCAACAACAGTGACAGGGGTGCCTGAACTCACTTGTCCAAGGGAGGTAATAACCAGTTCATCGCCATTTTTTAAGCCCGCTCTTACGACTGAGTCTTGGCTATTTTGCCATCTTGTGGTCACTTCTCTGCGCAATAACATGCCATCGTTAACCACATAGACATAAGAGCCTTGATAAATTGCTTTAGTGGGGATAACTAACACTTGGCTCAGCTTTTTACCGGCAATATTGGCTGTCAGGTATTGACCAATTTTCAGTGGCATTTGCTGATTAGCTTGATAATCAAATGGATCATCAATTTGCGCCACCACATACAACTGCTGCGAGTTACTATCGATTGCACCTTCGGTGCGAATTAACTGCCCTTCCCATTTTTGCAGGCCTATTAAGTCAGACTCAAAACTCACTTTAGCCACCACAGACTTACCTTGCTCAGGTAGTTCTACCAGTGCTAAATCACTGTTATTGATTGGTAAACGTATTTCCACATAATCGGTGGCGTAAATCGTTGCCAGCTGACTATTGGTCGAAACCACCCGGCCTACATCAACATGTTTTTCTAAAATTCGCCCAGAAAAGGGGGCAACAACTTGGGTACGTTCCAAGGCCAAGTTGGCTTGTTCAAGTTTCGCTTGGTTAGATAGCATTGCCGCTCGCGCTGCAGCTAATTGCGGCTCACGCAACACCAGCGATGTCGGCTCGCGGCCATTACTCAGGCGCTGCCAATCTGCTAAGGCTTGATTAGTACGTGCTTGTTCTTCTAATAATTGTTGCCTAGCCAACATTAACCCAGCTTCAGCAATTTTAACTTCAGCTTGATAATCTCTATCATCAAGCTCAACTAACACTTCGCCAGTTTCAAAAAAACCACCTTCACGAAAGTTGGGGCTAATAGATAGAATTTGACCTGAAGCCTGCGTCACTAACGAGCTTTGGGTGCGCGGTTTTACCACCCCAAAACTGCTCACCTGAATTTGATAATCTTGTGGCTTAAGCACCTGAGTTTCAACCGACATGGCAGCTACAGCCATCGGTTTGCCACGCTTAGTGGTAGGTGGGTTTGAGGTAATCACCATAATAGTGGCAACCGCAACCGCAACAATGCTTACTGGGATCAGGTATTTCTTATTCATCATATTTTTCTTCTTCTGTCACACTGGCATCTAAATCGCCACCTAAAGCAAGGTGTAATCCGATACGGTTGGCAATGATTTGGTTTTTTAAGCTGATAACCGAACTTTGGGCCACAAAGGCACGATTTTGGGCATCCAGTACTGTGGTATAGCTGACAAGGCCGATTTGGTATTGCTCAAATGATAGGGTTTCAGCTTGGAGGGCATTGTCTTGCGCTTGTAAAGTTGAGCGATATTGCTGCTGCAAACTGGCATCAAGATCAAGGTTGTTTTCAACTAGCTCAAAGGCACTAAACAAAGTATTTAAATACTGCTGCTCTTGCTGCTTTAATTTCAGCTTTTGCTGCTCGGTTTGTGACTTTAAGCGACCGGCGTTAAAAATCGGTGCGGTAATACCGGCAAATACTGACCATGAACTGTAATCACCACTTAATAAGTTAGCAATATCATTACTGGCGGTGCCAATATCAGCCCCTAAACGTAAGGCTGGATAACGCTGCTTTTGAGTAAAGGCCACGACGGCATCTTGAGCGAGCAACTGATACCAAGCGGCTTGCAGTTGTGGTTTACGTTTAACGAGCTCGCTGGGGACGCCAATTTTAATCCCTTGTGGCAATAGCGGCAGTGTTTCATCTATCAGTAATTTACCTGCTGGATAGCCGCCTAATAAGCGCTCTAAGGTTCTAATATCTTTATTGCGCTGACTGCGCTGTGCCAACAGGTTTGAGTTTTCACTGTGAAACTCATTTTGAGTTAAATACACATCCAGCGCGGTGTTTAACCCTTGCAGGTAACCCGACTCAATGATGTCAAAATTAAGTTTGGCATTTTCGGTGCGACGCTCAAATAGCTTAACGAGCTCTGTTGAGGTCACTACCTTGTAGTAGGCAATCACCACATCAGCAACCAGTGCATCCCTTGCTTGCTGATAATTGGCCTCAGCAGTGAGTAAATTCAGTTTTGAGGCTTTAGCGCTATCGGATAACTTGCCCCAAATATCTAGCTCATAGCTAACATCAAGACTAAGACTATTGGAGCTAGACGTTGCATCACTATTTCCCCCTCTAGCACTATTAGCCGATAAGCTTAACTCTGGCCAAAAGCTGGCATCACTGACATTAAGCTGCTGCTTGTTAACCTCGACTTCAAGAGCTAACTGAATTAACTGCTGGTTGGTGTTCAGGCCAATACTGATAAGTTCTAATAACTGATCGGTAGCGATTGGTGTTACCCAACTTTGATTGTCTTTTAATGATTTGGCGTCGGTATGCCACGACGCAGGCAGCTCAGGTTTAACCAAAGACTCGTCAAGATAGGATGAACTGCTGCAGGCAGATAAAATGAATAGCGAAGTTGCAACCGCCACTAGCGTATAGCGTGTTTTCATTAACTGGAAATCCATTTTCGTTTATTATTATTTAATATGATTTAATATTATTTAGATGTTACGTGATTGATTTTAATTAGATCACTTTATAAAGAAAACTGCCAAAGGGTAACTTTGCATAGCTTTACATAGGTTATGTGAATAAAAGCAATGTATTGCAGCTAGGGACAAGTTTGTCGGCGGCTGTATCAGGCATTAAAGCAGAGGTTTCACCCAAAGTGGGCAATGATGCAGGCTTATTAAATGTAACAAGCCTGCCGGTTTTTATTAAAAATTGTAATCAAGTTTTACCCAAGCGGTTCGACCCGGCTCATTAACTTGAAATAGTGGTGAACTACCAGGAATGTCATTACCCGCTCCAGAGCGACTAACATGTTCGGCATAGGTAATATCAAATAAGTTCTCAATACCAAAACTCACTAAAATATCATCATGCTTCCAAGAGCCATTGATGGCCAATGTGCCAAAACCACTGCTTTCAGCCAGATCTTGTCCTGAGATATTACCTTGACCAATTGCGACTCTATCTTGCGCCGCAACCATCCGCCAAAATAACCCAGCGGTCCAATTTTCAGCTTCATAATTCACTGAAATACGACCCTCTAAAGGGGATATTTGCCCTAGTGGTGTATTGTCAGTGTCATTCTCACCATGGCTATAACTGACGGTGGTTTGCGCCGACCATTGATCAGTAAATGGATATAGCAGGCCTAATTCGCCGCCCCAAATCGTTGCATCAATATTGTAAGCTGCGGTCTTGGCAGTATTAGCATCAATTAAGATGTAGTCTGCCACTTTGCCGTAATAAAACGCCGTGGATATTTCAATATCGTCTTGATAAATCCAGCCAACATCAAGCTGGGTGGTTTTTTCAGCATCTAAATCAAATGCCTTAAGTGACAAATCATTATTGTCTGCCTTCATGAACTCCCAATAGTCAGGAATACGTTGGGCATGGCCGCCGCCAATATAATATTGGCTTTTATCAGTCTCAAACTCGTAGCGAACAAAGCCACTGAATAAGTCATCATCACGGCCGCCTTGCTGGGCCACATATAAACTGGTTTGCCATTGATCCATTCTTAGCCCCGTCAAGATTTTACCTTGGTTAAGCTGATAACTTGATTCAACAAATAAGCCGGTATTGATATAAGCCATGTCCTGCATAAAGGGGTTTGCTAATAAATCATCTAGGCCATTATCTTCTGCTTGATTGATGCTGCGTCCTTTGTGCTTACTGTCCATATAGTCAAGCCCGACAATGGTTTCCCATTTTTCATTGGCTGAAATATCAAACCATAAATGACCACCTGCGGTTTTTCGTCTGACATTAGTGCCTGCATTTACGCCGCGGTCAAACTGATCCATAACGTGATCGTTTTCATTACTATATAACTGAAAATCAATATTATTCAGCCAGTAAAAATCAACATCCTTTTGCAGCAGAAAGGTGACATTTTCATTATCGATCACACGAGCTTTATTGGTTCTGTCAGCGTACTCAGCCTCACCGCTTGAGCTGCCATAAGCAAGCTCAACCACGGTTGACTCGTCGGGGGTCCAACCTAAAGCAAAATTGTAATTATTACGGTCATAAAGGGATTGAATGGTGGTTCCATCACCGTCTTGATAATGATCGCTTTTAGACTTATTAGCATCAAAATCAATGTAATGGGTTTCAGTACCTGCTTTTATTTCGACTAAGTAATCTTCACGGCCAAAACTGCCACCGGTTACGCTGGCGCGACCTTCAAGGCTTTTCTCACTAAAGCTATGGCGATCTTTTTCAAATAATACCGTCCCTGCGGAACCTACTGGGCCATATTTTACTGTTTGTGGGCCTTTAATCACTGTAATGGCATCATAGGCTTCTGGATAAATATAAGCTGTTGGCGGATCCATACGTCCGCCACAGGTGCCATAAACATGCTGGCCATCATCAACAATACTGATGCGTGAACCGCCCATGCCTCTTAAAGAAGGGTCGCCACCTGCGCCGCCTTTTCTGGCGATACTAAAACCGGGGATGGTTTTTAAGTAACCTGCACCGTCATAAGCGGGCAGCGGTAATCTGGGCTTTTTGGGATCGGTGACAACTTTGGCAGGATCGCGCATTAACTCCCCTGTCACCACAAGGTAGTCATCACAGCTTTTATTATCGCAGTGCTGCTTGTGTTTTTTTTCTTGGGTGGTTTCAACAGCCTGAGTGTCTGTGGGATTAGCCTCAGTGGCTTGAACGAAGGAAGTGGGAAAAAAACCTAAAGCGACAGCGATAGAAATCATCAATTTAGAGTGGTACATAAACAGTCCTATGACAAACCTATAATATTTGTGCGGACATTTATAAATTAACCAGAACAGGTTTCAACTTAAAACCAACAAACTGCGACACTATGTCACAGGCTAATTAAAGGGAGGTCAAAAATACTAAACTCTTATAAATAAAAACCTTTTATTCAAGTAGATAAGTAGGGGTAGCAGCCCATTTGAAATAACATCGCTGCCAAATAATAAACTGAATAAATGGATTTTTGAGCCATGGCGCTTAACCATAATAAGGGTTTTACCTTAATTGAGCTCGTAGTCGTTATCATTATTCTTGCCATTCTAGCGGTTACTGCCGCACCTAAATTCATCAATTTATCAACCGATGCCAGAATTGCGGCATTAAACGGCGCAGCGATAACTCAATAAAGTCACCTCCTCAGCCAAGTACATTAACCACAACTAATAGGGAAAATGTGACTCTGCTTGCTCTATATTCAAACCCACAGACAGATAAAATCATCTGAGTTAAAACTTATCGCCGACTAATTTAAGTGGTTATTAATTATTTCAAAAAATACCCTTTTTCGGCCTTAACAAGGGTCAAAATTTAAGACACAATGGAGATAACATCCATCTAGACGGCTAAACATGAAAAAATCATTAAAACAGCGTTCATCCGATCATCACCGTGGGATCTATTTTATTGGTACAACCCCACCAAAAATCGATACTGATTTTGAATCGGTCAGTATTATCGCTGATAAATTGTTAGCTCGCCTTGATGAGATAAACTTTGATGGTTTGATCATCTACGATATTCAGGATGAAACCAGCCGCATTGACACCCCAAGGCCTTTTCCCTTTAAAGCCACTCATGACTCTGGTACTTACGCTCAGCTAATCAATCAAAAGTCAGGCAAGCCAGTTATTGCTTATAAGAGCGTTGCCGGTCTTGATGAACAGGGCTTTAGTGAGTGGTTGTCCCGCGCTTGGTATCAAAATAATGTCAGAGACTTGGTATTAGTGGGATCCCCATCGACTCAGGTTGCAAGTTCATTACCATTAAATGACGCTTACCGCGTATTAGCGGCGCACTCTCAAGCATTCTACCTTGGTGGCGTGGCCATTGCAGAGCGCCATTTAAGTAAAAAAAATGAACATATTCGCCTGTTAGGTAAATCAAACCAAGGCTGTGAATACTACATCACTCAGGCGGTGTATAACGCCCAAGCAACCATTGATATGTTAACCAGCTACGCCAAAGAATGTGCGTTAAACAATATCAAGCCTAATCGCATCATCCTGACGTTTTCACCTTGCGGCAGTGCTAAAACTCTTGAATTTATCAACTGGTTAGGTGTGTCGGTACCCGAAGCTACCAGCCAGCGTATTTTGTCGGCAGAAGATCCTCTGTATGAGTCAATTAAGATTAATCACAGTAACCTGCTGAAAATTTTAGCCGCGGTTATACCGCTTAATATTCCATTAGGGCTGAATATTGAAAGTTTAACTAACCGTAAAACTGAGATTGATGCCTCGATTTTGATGTACAAACTGCTAAAGGGCACCATGGATCAAGCCTTAGCCCAAAATCAAATTGATCAATTTGTGCTAAATAAATAGTCCTCAGCGATAAAATCTTGCCCTATGGTGTTAATAGCCGCCATAAGGCAAGCTTTCAGCGTCAAGCGCCAGTAACAAATGGCTTAGCCATAAGCGCTTATATTGACTCTAAAAAATCACATAAACCACAATTAAATATTGAAAAAAACCAATAATATCAGTTATTGTTGAATTAAATATGGGGGGATAACTGTAAATTAGCAGTAATGGTTAAAGGTCAAGTGTTAGCCTATAAGTCAGCAAGGTGCTTGCTAAGTCGAAGCATTAACCAACACCGACTTGCGGCGCTAAAGGCCCTCAGTTATCTCATCAACGCATTTCAAACAAAGGCACAGTCATCACTTAAACTTGCCTAATTTTTTACTACTTTTGCTTTAATGATAACCAGCAATGAGCTTTATTATGACTATAATAGCATTAGGTTTTGTCGACTTTTAACCTCGCGCATAAGTTCAATTTGTATCTGTTCAATTGAGGACTAACTATGGATAGCCAAAAACTCAATACACTACTTGCCACAGTGACTGACAATGCCATTAATGCATATTGTCAATTCGGTGAAGAAATGCTGGTAGAAATTAATCGCTGGATTTCAAAGCCCGAGCAAAGTCGTTTTTTAAATGGCAATTCGCTGGACTTATTAATCAATAATCACCGCAACCACCTTGGGTTTATCTCCCAGGTTATTGAATCCCGTGATGGAACCGCTTTAGTGAAAGCACTTCCCTGGGTCTATCAGGCTTATCATTCTCAAGGGGTGCCATTTCTCTACTTTAAAGAAGAACTAGAAAAATGGCAGCAATTGATTTTAAAGACAATTCCACCAATTGAGGCTGCACAATTAGTGCAAATATACGATTGGATGCTTAGGGCCCATGATGAGTGCTGTAGCCTAATAAAAGGCAACCGAGAAGAAGAGTTTATTGCAATGGATAACCCCTTTCTCCACTATATTATTACAGGTGATCACCGTAACGCCTACAGCTATGCATTCAATAAAGTCACTACATGGGAAGACTTTGAGCGTTTTTTTAATAATGAGGCTCAGCCCGCTCTCTATCAAATAGGTTTGCTTTGGCAAAATGGTGACGTATCAGTATCCACCGAACATTTAGCCACAGCCATTACCAATCGTGTGCTCACTGGGCTGCTAATGCACCTAGACCTTCCAGAAATAACTAAACCAAAGATATTGGTAACTTGCGCGGCATCTGAACAACACCAAATTGGCTCATGGATGGTTGCCACAGCGTTAGAAGCAAATGAATGGGATACAACCTATCTTGGTGCCGACGCACCTAAAGATGCCATTCTTGATTATATTACAAATGAGTCACCTAAAGCCGTAATCATCAGCGTTACCATGCCTTACAATATCAAAAAGGCTCGAGAGATCCTCCAAGAAATCGACGCCTTATACCCACATATTAAAACCATTGTAGGCGGTCAGGCGCTGTCTTTTTTCCATGAACCGCAAGAAGTGCTTAAAGCCGATTTCATCACCAGCGATTACAAAGAAGCGATTCAAAAGCTCAACACCTGGTTAGCTTAATGAATATCCCCAGTGAACTTGCAATAGATATCGCAGAAAATTCGCACGTATTGGCTATCGCTGAGTTTGCTTACGATGGCACATTAATCAGTCACAACCGGGGCTTTCACTTACTGTTTGCTATTTTTCTATCTGAAACAAACAATTGGCATGACTTTTTTGCCGGTGCCCCTCGAGTGACACAAATAAAAGACCTTGACTCAGATCCGCAACTACTTAAAACCACAAAAGGTGAAGGGCTTTTATGTTCGTTTCGTAAAATGGAGTCCTCGTTCTATTGTATTGCTGAAATGTTGGAGCTAAAAGATGAAAAGCTAATTGAAGAAATAAGCAGTCTTAGTAATCTAATGGCGCAACTCAATTTTCAGCTTCGTCGCGAAAAACGGCAACTTATTAAAGCCCAAAAAGACATAGAAAGAATTGCACGTGAAGACCCACTGACATCCTTGCTAAACCGACGAGCATTTTTTGACATCATTAATCCCAAGTTGTCGTTAGCCAAACGACAAAACATGGAGGTAACCCTGTTCTTTATTGATTTAGATTTTTTCAAATCGGTTAATGATAATTGGGGGCATAATATCGGAGATATACTACTTGTGGCGATAGCAAGTATGCTTAAAAAGACCCTTAGACTTGAAGATGTTATTTCTCGCTTTGGAGGAGAAGAGTTTGTCGTTGTCCTTACAGGGCAATCGTTAACCGATTCGTTCATATTAGCTAACCGTATCCTAGAAAATTGCAGAGCGCTCAAAATTGCATCACTGGACAGAGTAAATACCCTTTCAATCGGCATTGCCCACTGGGATAAAAACGAAGATATTAACAAACTGATTAAACGAGCAGATGATGCATGTTACATGGCGAAAAACAGTGGCAGAAATAAATACATTGCCTTACCCCCTGAAACAGCAACAAGCCATTAATCATGGCTGCCCATGTTATTTTCAGAGACAGACCCAAGTGATTTAGTTCGGGAAATTAAAATATAAAAAAAGCCTGAAGCTATACTTCAGGCTTTTTGGTGTAAACGATAGCCAGTTTAACACTTGCTATCGTTTGTAAAACGAGTCGTTAAAACTGGTTCATTGTGTTGTCTTTACCTGACGCTTTAAGCGCTTGGTCACCAGAGAAGTACTCTTTATGTGCATCACCCATATCAGAACCTGCCATGTTTTGGTGTTTAACACAGGCAATACCTTGACGGATTTCCTTACGTTGAACATTAGCAACATAACCCAACATGCCTTGGTCACCGAAGTACTCTTTAGCCAAGTTATCAGTTGATAGTGCTGCGGTATGATAAGTTGGTAGCGTGATAAGGTGATGGAAAATACCCGCTTCACGTGCAGCATCAGCTTGGAAAGTACGAATTTTTTCATCAGCTTGAATAGCAAGCTCAGTTGTATCGTAATCAACACTCATCAATTGATCGCGGTTGTAAGCTGAAACATCTTGTCCTGCTGCTTGCATTGAATCAAATACTTGCTGACGGAAGTTAAGTGTCCAGTTAAACGATGGTGAGTTGTTATACACAAGCTTTGCGTTTGGTATTACTTTACGGATTTCGTTAACCATGCCGCCGATTTGAGATACATGAGGCTTTTCAGTTTCAATCCACAGTAAGTCAGCACCATTTTGCAGTGAAGTAATACAATCAAGTACACAACGCTCTTCACCCGTACCCGCACGGAACTTAAATAAGCCATTGGGTAGACGAGCAGGTTTTACCAACTTTCCACCTTGTTGGAATACCACATCGCCATTTTTAAGTGTTGCTGCATCAACCGCTTCCACTTCAAGGAAACTATTGTATTTATCACCTAAGTCACCAGCTTCATTGGTTACGGCAATTTTTTGTGTTAGACCAGCACCTAGTGAATCGGTACGGGCAACAATCACACCGTCATCAATACCCAATTCTAAAAAGGCATAACGAACCGCATTAATTTTCGCTAGAAATTCAACATGGGGGACGGTCACTTTACCATCTTGGTGGCCACACTGTTTTACATCAGACACTTGGTTTTCTAATTGAATACAACAAGCACCGGCTTCAATCATCTGCTTTGCCATCAAGTAAGTGGCTTCTTCGTTACCAAAACCTGCGTCAATATCAGCAATAATCGGTACAACATGGGTTTCGAAGTTATTAATTTTGTCTTGAATCGCCGCTTTTTCTGACTCGCTGGCATTATCTAATTGGCTGAACAGGCCACCCAATTCACGTGCGTCAGCTTGACGTAGAAAAGTGTATAGCTCTTTAATTAACGCAGCGACAGAGGTCTTTTCATGCATAGATTGGTCAGGTAATGGGCCAAACTCACTGCGCAGTGCTGCAACCATCCAACCTGAAAGGTATAAGTAACGACGTTTGGTGGTTAAAAGATGCTTTTTAATAGAGATCATTTTTTGTTGGCCAATAAAACCATGCCAGCAACCTAGAGACTGAGTGTACTGCGATGAATCTTTATCGTAGTTATCCATGTCTTCACGCATAATCTTAGCAGTGTACTTTGCGATGTCTAACCCAGTTTGGAAACGGTTCTGTAGACGCATACGAGCGACTGATTCTGGGTTGATGGCATTCCATGCACTACCTTCTGAATTAATCAAGGTAGCAGCTTCATCGATATTACTTCTGTAGTTAGTCATGTGTATATTCCTTTAACAAATTGATTAGCGGCAAATGATTACGTTGAAAATAATAGTTAGATTTGGTTAAATAAGTCTAATTTATACTTACTATTTTCGGTATTCATCTTATGAATGTATCTCGTATCGACTTGAACCTCCTTGTTTATTTAGATGTTTTGCTACGTGAAAGAAATGTAACTAAAGCAGCTGACCAACTTGGTATTAGCCAGCCTGCAATGAGTAACGGCCTAAAACGCTTAAGAACCTTGTTTGATGATCCCTTACTTATTCGCACCAGTCAGGGCATGACGCCGACAGAACGTGCTAAAGAGTTGCAACCCATAATCAGTACCTTGATTATCGGGCTAGAAAAAGCCGTACAGCCTCGCGCCAAATTTGACCCACAAGAAAGTGACAAAGTCTTTCGAGTAATGGCTAGTGATTATGCTGAAGCGACCTTACTACCTCCGCTAATTGCAAAACTTCGGACTCAAGCACCCAACATTATTTTAGACATCATGACCCCAAGTGATGTCAGTTTCCCTGATGTAGAACAAGGAAGAGTCGATATGGTGATCAATCGATTCGACACTATTCCGCAATCATTTCACCAGAAAGTTTTGTGGAATGACGACTTCAGCTGCTTGATTAGTAAGACGAATCCAGTTTTACACAAGTTTTCTTTAGACAGTTATTTGCAAGCCAAACACGTGTGGGTGAGTAAAACCGGAATGGGCGTTGGTGTAGGGATGGATCCTGCTGATGTTCAGCGCTTAGGTTGGGTGGATGAAGCATTAACTCGAATTGGCGTAAAACGGCAAATCACGGTTTTTACTCGCCATTACCAAGCCGCGTGTTTGTTGGCTGAGCAACAGGATTTGATCGCAACCATACCAAGTAAGATGGCTCGTCATCACAACAATAATGATCGGGTGAGTATTGTTCCGCCGCCATTTATTATTCCACCCATTGCATTAACTATGGCTTGGAGCCCCTTGCTTCAACATAATCCAGCACATCAATGGATGCGCCAATTAATCACTAAAACGGCAGATGAAATAAATAGAGGCGACGTTTAATCTTGTTGTTATTTTGATTTTTAATTACTGATACGTTGCAAATTAACCAAAAAAGGGTGATTTACCATAGATTTGATGAATATTGGTGATAACAAGTATAAATTGGATAAATAAGCTTAATTTGATATAGAGTAAAGTCTTGCTGCGAATTAACGATTAATAATAGATTTGAGTGGTTTTTAAGTTCAGCGCACAGGAATTAAAGGTAGGGATAAATATGACAGCACGTATTCAAGTAGGTGGATTACAAGTAGCACAAGCATTGTGGCAACTGGTCGATAGTGACATTTGTCCAGGTACAGGCATTGATTCAGCAACTTTCTGGGCAAAATTTGAGGACATCATTACCGAATTTGCTCCCATTAATGTGGCCTTGTTAGAAAAAAGGCAGCAATTGCAGCAACAAATTGATCAATGGCATACAAAGCACCCAGCTAAAGACGTTAACCCAGACCAATACAAAGCTTTTCTATCCGAAATCGGCTACCTAGTGCCTGAGGGTGACGATTTTCAAATTAGCACTGAAAATGTCGATCATGAAATTGCAGCGCAAGCTGGGCCACAATTAGTTGTGCCAGTAAAAAATGCACGTTTTGCCCTTAACGCCGCCAATGCACGTTGGGGCAGTTTATATGATGCGCTATATGGTACTGATGCCATATCACAACAAGACGGCGCCGAGCTGACCAAACAGTACAACCCCATAAGGGGCAATAAAGTTATCGCATTTGCAAAACATCACTTAGATACCGCAGCCCCATTAGTGCAAGGCAGCCATGCTGATGTAACGCGGTATTATATTGATGCAGGCCAACTACGTATGCAGTTAACTGATGGCACAATCACAAGCTTAACCCAAGCACAAAAGTGTGTCGGTTACCAAGGTAGTGCAGATGCGCCCAGTGCGATTTTGCTGGTTAATAATGGTTTGCATATTGAGATCCAAATTGATCCAGACAGTGTTATCGGCAGCAGCGATAGTGCTGGCGTAAAAGACTTGTTAGTTGAAGCCGCTGTTACCACCATTATGGATTGCGAAGACTCTGTTGCGGCGGTTGATGCTGAAGACAAAGTTGAAGTTTATCGCAATTGGTTAGGTTTGATGCAAGGTAACTTAGCTGCCTCACTGACTAAAAATGGTAAACAAATCCTTAGAGAGCTTAATGATGATAGGGTTTATACCGCTGCTAATGTTAATGCTAGTACAGACGCTAACACCGTAACGTTACCCGGCAGAAGCTTACTCTTTGTACGTAATGTTGGCCACTTGATGACGATTGATGCCGTACTAGATAAACATGGCAATGAAGTACCAGAAGGAATATTGGATGGCATGCTCACTGTGCTTGCCGCTATGCATGACCTTAAAGGTAACAATAATGGTCGCAGTAATAGCCGCAAAGGATCGGTGAATATTGTCAAACCTAAAATGCATGGCCCAGAAGAAGTGCAATTTACTTGTGACTTATTTACCAAGATAGAAGATGCACTCAACCTCCCCCGTAATACCATTAAAGTCGGCATTATGGATGAAGAGCGCAGAACCACACTCAACTTAAAAGAGTGTATCAGGGTCGCGCAACAGCGCGTTGTCTTTATTAATACCGGCTTTCTTGACCGTACCGGTGACGAACTCCATACCTCAATGTTAGCGGGCGCCTTTGTCCCCAAATCTGTGATGAAGCAGCAAAAATGGATTAAGGCTTATGAAGACTGGAATGTCGATATTGGACTTGAATGTGGCTTACAAGGTCGCTCTCAGATTGGTAAGGGTATGTGGCCGATGCCAGATGAAATGGCTGCCATGCTAGAACAAAAAGTGGCTCACCCAAAAGCGGGGGCAAACACGGCTTGGGTACCATCGCCCAATGGTGCCGTACTGCATTCTATCCATTATCATCAAATAAATGTGGCGGAAGTTCAACAGCAACTTAAGCATCGTAAGCGTGCTAGCATCGATGACTTGTTGACGATTCCATTGCTTGATGACACGACAACATTAACCCAGCAACAAATTACCTTTGAGCTAGAAAATAATGCTCAGGGTATACTGGGCTATGTGGTGCGCTGGATTGACCAAGGCGTCGGTTGCTCGAAAGTACCTGATATTAATAATGTAGGTTTAATGGAAGACAGAGCGACTTTGCGGATCTCGTCGCAATACTTAGCTAATTGGCTTGAACATGGCTTATGCAGTGCAGAAGAAGTGATGGCGGCACTGAAAAAAATGGCTGCAGTGGTAGATGCTCAAAATGCAGGCGATCCACTGTACATTAATATGGCCCCTAATTTTGACGGCATAGCCTTTAAAGCGGCTTGCGACCTTATATTTAAAGGTAAATCGCAACCTTCTGGTTATACAGAACCTTTACTACATGCATACAGGATCCAAGCTAAGGCTGGTTAATCTTTAGCGTTAATACTGGCTCTGTGTTTATGTAGTCACTCAATCAATAAGCCCTGATCTTGCAAAGATTAGGGCTTTTTTGAATGTTCAAGTTGGGGGATGAGATTAAGCCTACGCTCACCTTAACGGCACCCACTGATTGAAAGCAAAGGAGATCGTTAGATATTCAGCCACTTGGAGTGGGTGGCCATGTTAATTCTTATGTTAATTAATGTTTTATCAAATCAATTTATAGGATGAAGAGCTTACAAAGATAAATCTTTGAGGCTGCTAAAGTCTCACTGGCGCGCAAGAATTAAGGCGCGGCAATCGTTAATCAAGCATCCACAATCATCTATTAAATTCGTGGGGCTCCCTCAGATTCTGACCTCACTTATTCTTTGCTCCTAAGGAAGCTATTGCTCTTTCTCGCTTAAGTTATGAATTGGGAACACTTAAACGTTTATGCCTCAGTAGCGCTTCATAATCGATGCAGAATGGGCGCCTGTTTTTGGTTGAAAGCGACTATCTCATTTTTTAACTCGGTAAACCAAGGACTGGAAATTAAGTAGTCCACAAACATAGCTGTGACTGATTGTGGTCCTTGAGAATTAAGATAAGTTACTCGTATATCAGCTTCAAAACAGGTTTGCTCACAAAACAGTGCGACAAGTTCTCCACGTTTTAACGAGTCTCTTATAACGTGGTACGGCAAAAATCCAATACCATGAGAAGTCAAAATGCTGTTTAAACAAGCAAGTGAATTATTGCTTATGAAAGCGATTTTTTTCGGTATAAATGCCAAATTGTCAGCATGGTTAATAGTGACACTCTCTTGTTGATTTAAGTATGTCCAGGCAACAAATGCGTGCTTTACAAATAAAGCTTCAATACTCTCTGGCTGGCCGTGATGAGTTAAATAATCTGGCGTACAACAAAAAGTAAAAGGTAGCTTTATTAGTTTTCGCGAAATCGTATTCTCAAGTATCGACTCTGACGTTAAGTGAGCGCGGATAGCTATGTCTAACTGATGCTCAAAAATATCTTTAAACGCATCGTCAGTAATGAGCTCAACCAGAATATTCGGATAGGCTTGATGAAAATCACTAATCACTTGACTTATAACTATTGACCCGAATGTATTGGGGCTTGATAGCTTAAGTCGTATCGCCGGGTTACTCCCTTTTTGTTTGAAATCCCTCTTATAACCCACCAGCGCTTGAACACTCTCCTCAATATTACGTATCGTTGGTTCGCAGAAGTCTACATAGGCTTTACCTTTTGGTGTCAACTTTGATCCTTTAGTCGTTCTGTCTAGCAAACGAAACCCAAGATCAGTTTCTAACGTCTTAATAGCGCGAGATATCATCACTTTAGAAATCCCTAAACGTTCGGCTGCAACACTATATGATCCAGTTTTTGATACAAAGATAAGTGCTCTGTGATTCGCTATATCATCCATACTGTTCCATTTTTGTTAACACCGCGTACCTATTTCAAGTATAGCTAAAGGATAAGGTTGGGCTACAATTTATTGAACAATTCATGAAGGAAAGCCACCATGCATCATTTAAAACAACGCATTACAGCCTCAACAGTAATATTAACAAGCATTTTGTGCGCTGCATCAGTTACAGCATCCGAAGAAATGTCGAATAAAGAAAAGGCCATTGCTGTCATCTCTAGTATTGAAACGGGTGATCAAAACGCTATCGGTTATATCAATTCAACCCACTACATTCAGCATAACCTAGCCGTTGAAGATGGTTTAGAAGGTTTCGGAAAAATTCTCAGTGCCCTACCTAAGGGGTCAGCAAAAGCGAATACCGTTAGAGCCGCAGAAGATGGAGATTATGTGTTCCTCCATACCGAATATAACTTCTTTGGCCCCAAAGTAGGTTTTGATATTTTCCGTTTTGAGAATGGGTTAATAGTAGAGCATTGGGATAACTTACAGGAACTGACAGGCAAGAATCCTAGTGGCCGTTCGCAGTTAGATGGGCCTACAGACATTACAGATATAGACAAAACAGAAGAAAACAAAGCTCTGGTCGCAGATTTTATCCAAACCATTTTTATTCAAGGTGATATGAGTAAAATCGGCATGTATATCGACAGTGCAGCAGAAGATTACTTGCAACACAATTCGATGGTTGGGGATGGTCTTGGTGGTTTTAGTGAGGCTATGAAAGCCTTAGCTCAAGCAGGAACCCCCATGGTTTACAGCGTTAACCATAAAATATTGGGCGAAGGTAATTTTGTCCTAAGCGTTGGCGAAGGCACTTTTATGGGTAAACCCACCTCGTTTTATGATCTATTTAGAATTGATAATGGAAAAATAGTTGAGCATTGGGATACTTTAGAAACAATACCAAGCAAAGACCAGTGGAAGAATAACAATGGGAAATTTGGTTTCACTTCTGATTACGTTGTAGAAGTCGCGACATTCGATTTACGCGATGGTGTTACAGCTAATGACTTTACGCCTCTAGATAGAGCCGTTGCAGAAAGCCATGTGTCTAAACAACCCGGTTTTATTTCACGTAGATCAGGTATGACGACACAGGGGTACTGGCGAGTTATCGTTCATTGGGACTCCTTAGAAGATGCAAACGCATCGATGAGTACCTTTATGGAAGCCCCCGCTGCTGCAAAATTTATGGAGAATACCGACTCATCAACAATGATAATGCGCCGATATAGCCACTAGATAATGCATTTTGTTTTGAAATAAATGGTGGGAAGTCTGACGCCCACCACGAAATAATATGGCCATGTTATTTTTCTAATCAGTTGGGATATACCGGGCGTTAATGTACCAATTTTCGAGACTAAGTCATCTGTGAAGTTATTTAGGAACTTGTTGTCAGCAATAAACATTTTTATTCCCAAAAATCAATTTAAAGCTCACTGTGAAAATGCAAAATAAACAGTAACTTTTGGACTTAATAATGAGTGTTGCATGTTAAGCACTTATCATATTAACCAATAGAATATAAGGCTAATTTAATCAAGACTCACTCTTCCCTTGTTGTGCGGATAAGCAAATTAAATTAAGGACTATTTATGTGTAGAAAATTAAATGCGTTCTCTGTTGCACTATTAATGGCGACTCCATTATTCTCTTCTCAAGCGATTGCTGGAGATTGGTACCTATCTGTTAATGCGGGATATAGCAGCCCAACTTCAAAAGTATTCAATGATGGTACTAATGGTACAGGTACCCCTAAAAGTGATATTGATGCCGATGCAAAATATGGCATAGCTTTGGGTGTAGAAGTTATTCCTGCATTAAGTCTTGAATTAGAGTACTCCTATGCCAGTTATGATACAGATGCTGGTCGAAAATTAGGAAGTGATATCAGGGCGCTAGATGAATTTGGAATTGATGCAGGTATTGATGTTGACTTGGTGACACTCAATGTTGCCTATGAATTTAAAAATTCTACAAATTTTACACCATTTATCAAAGGTGGATTAGGCGCTAGTTTTTATGATGTTAAAGGTGATCTTTACGTAGGCAGTTTTGGTGGAGGTGACGCTGGTGGTTTTCTCCCTCAAACATTTTCTTATAAAGGTGATGGTAGTGAATTTGCTTTTTTTGTAGGTGCAGGCGTTGATATGACTATTTCAGACCAATTAGCGCTCATATTAGAATACAGATATTACGACTTAGGTGATGTCGCTACTGATTATGACGTTAATGGTGATCGCCTTCAAACCAGCTTAAAAGCCAATGACATTCAACTAGGTTTAAAGTACCAATTTTAAAATGAACAAATTCGTTTTCAGAATTGGGTTGTTCAGCATGTTAAGTCTAAGAGCCCATGTTTATCAGGGGCTCTTACCGTCAATTACTACGTGACTTTTGACTTCCCCCCCAGCCTAAAGGCAATGGGACTCTAGGTACTATTACTGCCAGTTACCCAGCTTGCAACATGGCTGTTGTCATACCTGCTAGCAAACTAACTGTGCTACCCATATTAAATTTATGTTAATTTTAAAAAATACATAGCCACCCATTATTTTGAAGTTATAACATAACGCTTTTCATTTTAAGTTGCTAACACCAACAATCATTTACTGAAGGGATGAACCCTGCCAAAGGACTGAAAATTTCATAATTAATCGCCAAAATTAAGTCATAAACTAAATTCAATCCAGCAGAAAAGCTTGATATCAATCAAGTGGGGAATACTTTTACTTGAAATTAAGAAATGATTTATTAAGCGCACAACCATCGCTGACAGTTAGCTGCACCTTGTCGCCGCTTGCGCTCTAGATGTTCACAATATTCAGTTAATGCAGGTAACGCCCCTACAGCTCCTTTAAATAATGCACCAAACTCAGTAGTGATTTTTAACCAGTTTTCAGCAGGAATATTCAATCTATTGAGAATATCCTGGCTACTCGCGCTTATGGCACCGCGTTTGTCATCACGAATAATCCGCCCTGTATCTTCAACCAGCACAATGTAGTCTTTAACACTAAACATCAAACCATTAGGCATATCCAAACGTTCATTGCCCACAAAAGGCAGTAACTCCGCGGGTTGCTCACCTTTCATGGCTGAGTTGATCCGGCGCTGAATGCTGGTGTAATCGGAGCTTTCAGGGGCTGTAGCCATCTTGGCGCGGATAGGGTTTAAGTCCACATAGGCCATGCACGCAAGTACTGCAGCTTCATCTAATAATGCTTGGGATTTAAAGCGCCCCTCCCAAAATCGACCAGTGCAGTTATCTTCTTTATTGGCCATTCGGGCAATAGGTTCACACAGTGAACGCATAAACCAACTGATATCAGTCAAGCGTAGTCGGTATTGAGTAATACAGTCATTCACAGCCTGTAACTCAAACTCATTAAGCACTTCACCTTTAACAAACTTATTGGTCAGCAATGTGCCTTTAAAGCCTTTATGCCATTGGGTAAGCACCTCGAAATCAGACCAGTTTTTGGCGGTATCAATATCCACTTTTAGCACCACATGTAAATGATTACTCATCACCGAATAAGCACAAATATCAATGGCAAAAATCGTCGCAAGCTCTAATATCCGAGAATCAACCCACTCACGGCGATGCTCATAGTTATCACCAGAGCTTGCATCAAAACCACATAGAAAGGCTTTACGCACCACTCTAGAACAGCAGTGGTAGTAAGGCGTATCTTCTAAACTCACGAGTGTTTCTCTTGGTCTGGCCATCATCTATCACCGATTATTAAGCAATAACCAAAGCCTAGTACAGTGTTGATAATTTAGCCACTTAAAGTGGGTGGCCATGTTATTTCGTAATCTCTATAAATTGACATCAACTAATGCAGGTATATGTAGACATACGTTTGAATGATTGATTTAATCAAATAAGTGTTTTTGTTGTATTTAAGGTTTTCACACAATCAACAAGTGATGATGGGAATCACGATTGAGGCTGTTAACGCTTAAAGTTGAGACACAAGGAAAAGGTAGACTCACTCAGCAATGCAAATTGCTGAGACAACAATAATAAGGATTATTATTTTGATAAAAGTAATGCACATAAATAAGATCATGCTGGCTTTTGGCGTTGCGTCATCAGTCTTTTTAGCCGGTTGCGGCAACGATACTGATTATTCCAAAACCCCTGAAGTCATTCCAGAACCAGAAGTCACTCCCCCGCTGCAAGCCTTTGCCCCTGATGGCAAACTCAGTGCCCAAATCCGTCGTACCACTTATGGTGTTCCGCATATCACAGCTGACAATCTGGAAAGCCTAGGTTTTGGCAGTGGCTATGCTCAAGCTCAAGATAACTTATGTGTGCTGGCTGATGGGTTTGTTAAAGCAAACTCTGAACGCTCGATGTATTTTGGCCCCCATGCCTCAATTGATTTTGCTACAGGCTTACCGACCTCAGAAGACAATGGCAATTTAGTGTCTGATTTTGCTTATAAAGCATTAAAAATTCGCCAAATGGCTGAAGAGCAGTATCCGCAATTTAGCTATAACTCACGGGCGTTAATGGAGGGCTTTAGTGCCGGTTATAACCAGTATTTAGCCGATGTAGAAGCGGGTGAGCAAGAGGCTGAACCATTTTGTGCCGGCCAACCTTGGGTTAAACCCATTGAAGGCGTCGACATTGCCAACTATCTTTTCTCAATCGCATTATTGCCCGGGGCGGCAAATTTCCTCGACCTTATTTTCTATGCAAATCCAGGGGACGGCCAAGAGTATCTACCTCGCATCGTCGGCCCTGCTCCTTCAATGGCGCAAACCGCTTTCATTCAAGATGTAAATACCAAGCTACTTGCCCGAGCGAATACCATTACTACACCAGAAACCAACCCACGTAACTTAGGGTCTAATGGTTGGGGTTTAGGTAAAGATAAAACCGAAAACGGTAAAGGGATGTTACTGGGTAACCCGCATTTCCCCCATACGGGTAATTTACGTTTCTGGCAGTCTCATGTGACCATTCCTGGCCATTTAGACGTCATGGGTGGCTCACTTGTGGGTATGCCTGGGCTAATCAACATTGGTTTTAATAAAGATCTTGCTTGGACACATACCTTCTCAACGGCCGAACACTTCATTATGTACAATCTTGAAATGGTCAGCGGCGATCGTATGCAATATATGTATGATGGTAAGCCATTACCTATCACTAAAGAGACGGTGTCAATTCTGGTTAATGGCGGCCCTGCGGGCATGTTAGTCGCCGAGAAAGATATTTACACCACCATCAAAGGTCCGATGGTTGAAGCGCCTGCCGCCTTAGCCCCGTTTGGTTGGGATGATGGCCAAGCCTTTATGATTCAAGATGCCAATATGGCCACTAAAGATCCTGTCGATCATTGGTTCGCGATGAATCAAGCATCAAATAAAGATGAATTCCAACAAGCTTTTAAAAACTATGATGGGGTTATCTTTAACAATACGATGTATGCAGATAAAGAAGGTAACGCCTTTTATATTGATGATTCTACGGTACCGGGCTTAACTGATTTTGCAGTGGTTCAATTAAAAACCAATCCTGCAATCATTGCCGCTAAAGCACAAGCAGGTTTCACTATTTTACCGGGCAATACCTCACTGTTTCATTTTGATGGTCCAACCCCTTATGACCGTGCACCCAAGCTTGAACGTAGTGACTTTGTGCAAAACTCAAATAATTCATTTTGGTCAACCAACTTAGCTGCGCCACTTGAAGGCTACTCGCCTATGTATGGCGCCGAGCGTGGTCAGCAATCACTGCGTACCCGCATGGCACTAACCATGATGGAAGATGCTGCTGGCGATGATGGTAAGTTCTCAATCGATGAGTTAGAGGCTGCGGCATTATCTAATCGTATTTACCTAAACGAGCTTATTTTTAGCGACTTAATCGCTCAATGTGAAGCCCAAGGTGATACACCCGTCATGGTTAGCGCCAGTTTATCGAAAGATATCAGTGCAGCATGTAGCGCCTTAAAAGCATGGAATGGTAAGCAAGACAATGACAGTGTCGGCGGTGCGTTAATTCGTGAGTTTGCGCATTTATTTGATCAAAACGCCATGTTAACCGTGCCATTTGATGCCACTATGGCGGCTAAAACGCCAAATACGTTAACCACCGATGGTAGTGCATTAGTGGTATTAGCCCACGCAGCATTAAACGTTGAGGCAGCTGGATTTAGTGTCGATACGCCGATGGGAATGGTGCAGTTTGTCGAGAAGTCATTACCTGATGGCAGCGCATCTGGCACCAAGTTACCTTGGCCAGGAAGTCACAATGCTGAAGGTGGATTTAATGTCTTCTCAACCAGTTTATCTGGCGATGACACCTTAATTCCGCAGCACAAGTATGCGCCCGTGATGGATGCTGTGACAGGTCGAAATATGGCGTCAGGCTTAACCGCTGAAGGCTATCAAATCCGTTATGGTTCAAGTTGGATGATGGCGGTGAGCTTCACTGATGATGGCCCTGTGGCAAAAGGGATTTTAACTTACTCTGAATCGAGCAATATACTGAGCCCCTCTTTTGCTGACCAAAGCATCTTGTACTCAACAGAAAAACAATTCCGCCCACTGTTGTTTACTGAAGATGCGATTTCAGCTGCGGTTGAATCAACGCTTGAAATTAGTATGCAAAAAGGCGAATAAGTTTTAAATAGACAGAATAAAAAAGCCGCTGTAGCGTAATGCCGATCAGTTAAGGCCAATATGATCGGTTGACCGATCTTTAAAAGGCTTCAAAATCCAGTACAGACTCTTGTTTGTACTGGATTTTTTCATGGAACTTTCTGAAGCTTTAGCGCGTACCTCTATCAACCGACTTACCGAGTTCGACAGTCTTGGTGAACTTCTCTGCCCAGAGCTTATTCAACATAGTCTACAATCCAATGGTGTAGCCACGCTTCGTAAGCGAAAATTACCTATGGAATCTATGATTTGGGCTGTTATCGGCATGGCCTTATTTCGGGGTGAGTCCGTTAGGCAACTGATTAATAAATTGGATATTATCCTCCCAAATGAAGTCGATTATGTTGCTCGAAGCGCTGTCACTCAGGCAAGAAAAAAATTAGGGAGTGACGTTGTAGAAGATATTTTTAGACAGACTCAGCAGCAGTGGAACATGCAGGCTGAACACCCACAATGGTGCGGCCTTAATCTTTATGGGGTTGACGGTGTCGTCTGGAGACCCCCCGATACTCCTGAAAACGATAGTGCATTTTCTCGCACGAGTAATCAATCGAATAATGCTTCCTATCCCCAAGTTCGCATGGTGTGTCTAATGGAGTTAAGTAGCCATCTGTTAGTCGACTCCTCTTTTGCGAGTGTGGCTGAAAATGAAATGACATTAGCGGCTAATCTCATCAACAACACGCCGGATAACAGTTTAACCCTGTTCGACCGGGGCTTTTACTCGTTGGGGTTATTACATGACTGGTCACAAGCGGGAAGTAATAGGCACTGGTTAATGCCATTGAAAAAGAATACACAATATGAAGTGATACGTTCTTTAGGGCGACAGGACAAGCTTATTAGGCTAACAACCACGCCTCAATCGAGAAAGAAAAGGCCTGATTTACCTGAGTTTATGGAAGCCCGTTTACTGACTAAAACAGTGAAGGGAAAAACGCTGCAAATCATCACTTCACTCACAGAGCCAATGCGTTATCCATCAGGTGAAATTGTTGATTTATATGCTCATCGATGGGAGATAGAGCTGGGGTACAGAGAGATGAAGCAGTACATGCTTGAAACTCGGTTTACACTCAGAAGTCAGCTTCCGGAATTAATTAGGCAGGAGTTGTGGGGAGTCCTTCTTGCGTATAACTTACTGAGATATAAGATGGTATTGATGGCGCACTCATTAAAAGGGGTCTTCCCTAACCAATTGAGTTTTAGAGAAGCGTCATCGCATATTATTTTTAAACTATCCCAGCTTCCTAGTATGTCTCCAGGCAATATCCCTAAGGTAATCTTTGATATAGAAAAGAATGCAAAACAGTTTGTTTTAGAAGGAAAAAGGGAGCGTAGTTACCCTAGAGTGCTGAAGTGTTCGAAGGACCGATACCCCATAAAAAAGAAAGCCGTTCACGTTAAGTGAACGGCATTAACCCTAAGGTCGCTTTTTTACTTTGATAAATAACTAAACTTCAACTCACCCAACAACACCATAATTGCGTCGCTGGCGATGCTAGTACAAGGCGAACCGAAAGCTCTAGCGCGGAGTTGACTGGTGTCAATGAGCACTGGAGCCGAGGTTCAACGCCGTAATAGCGAGTCTAAGCAGCAATTATTCGTAATCAGATAAAGGCACGCAAGAACACATTAGATTTCTGTCCCCATAAACATCATCAATACGATTCACCGTCGGCCAGAACTTATTCGCTTTTACCGCTGCACTTGGGAACACGGCTTCTTCACGGCTGTATGGGCGTGAGTCAAACTCAGGATCCATAATATCAGCCATGGTGTGCGGTGCATTATGCAGTGGGTTGTTGTCCGCTGGCCACTCGCCTGCTTCGACTTTGGCAATCTCGCCACGAATAGCGATCATCGCTTCGATAAAGCGGTCTAGCTCTACTTTTGACTCTGACTCTGTTGGCTCAATCATTAACGTACCTGCTACAGGGAAGCTCATGGTTGGGGCGTGGAAGCCGTAGTCATTTAGACGCTTAGCAATGTCCATCTCAGTGACGCCAGATGCTTCTTTAAGTGGACGTAAATCGATAATGCACTCGTGGGCTACGCGATCATTACGGCCAGTAAATAATACTGGGTAATGGGCCGACAGCTTCTTCATCACATAGTTAGCGTTAAGTAGCGCCATTTGGGTTGATTGCTTAACCCCTTTTGTGCCTAACAGCTTAATGTACATCCAGCTAATAGGTAGGATGCTAGCACTGCCGTATGGCGCGGCTGATACTGCGCCATTATGGTCGCTTTCGCGGCCTGGTTTGACAACTTTATGGCCTGCAACAAACGGCGCTAAATGCTTTTTAATGCCGATTGGGCCCATTCCTGGTCCGCCGCCGCCATGTGGAATAGCAAAGGTTTTGTGTAGGTTAAGGTGTGATACATCAGCGCCGATAAAGCCCGGTGATGTAAGACCTACTTGTGCGTTCATGTTAGCGCCATCAAGGTAAACTTGACCGCCATGTTGATGCACAATTTCACAGATTTCGCTGATTGATTCTTCATACACACCGTGGGTCGATGGGTAGGTGATCATAATGCACGATAAGTTATCAGCAAGCTCTGCCGCTTTCGCTTTTAAGTCTTCTAAATCAACGTTACCGTCTTTATCACAGGCGGTTACGACTACTTTCATGCCAGCAAGCTGGGCAGAAGCGGGGTTAGTACCGTGGGCAGATTGGGGGATTAAACAGATGTCTCTGTGGCCTTCGCTACGTGACTCGTGATATTTCTTAATCGCTAACAGGCCAGCGTACTCGCCCTGCGCGCCAGAGTTTGGCTGAATACACACGGCGTCGTAGCCCGTAATGTTAACGAGAAAATCTGACAATTCGTTAATTAACTGGGTATAACCTTGGGCTTGTTCAAGCGGGCAGAATGGGTGCATGTTAGCAAATTCTGGCCAGCTTACTGGCAGCATTTCAACGGCGGCGTTTAGCTTCATGGTGCAAGAACCCAGCGAAATCATTGAGTGATTTAAGGCTAAATCTTTATTCTCAAGACGCTTGATGTAACGCATCATTTCAGTTTCGCTTTGGTAGCTACTAAATGTTGGGTGAGACAATATCTTGTCGTGACGGATGAGATGAGCAGGAATTGATCCCTCGCCTTCGCCAAAAGCAGCGCCGCCAATGATTTCAGCATCGAGTGTTGCTACATCTAGACCGTGGTCAGCACCTAAGATGACATCAAATAACTGAGCGATATCGTCACGGGTGGTGGTTTCGTCAAGGCTGATGCCGACAATGCCGTCGTGGTCGATACGTAGGTTCATTTCAGCAGTTAATGCACGTGCGTTAACCGCATCAACATCAAGGCCTGATAATGAAAGGGTGTCAAACCAAGTGCTGTTAACTAACTCAACGCCTTTGGCTTTTAGGCCGACGGCTAAGATGTCTGTTAAACGGTTAATACGGCTGGCGATATTTTTAAGGCCAACGGCGCCGTGGAATACCGCGTAAAACGACGCCATATTGGCTAATAAGATTTGCGCAGTACAAATGTTTGAGTTGGCTTTTTCGCGGCGGATATGTTGCTCACGAGTTTGCATCGCCATACGCAGGGCTTTATTACCGCGGGTATCTTTTGATACGCCAATAATACGACCTGGCATTGAACGTTTGTGTGCATCACGTGCAACGAAGAATGCCGCATGTGGTCCGCCGTAGCCCATTGGTACGCCAAAACGCTGAGCGCTACCAAATACGATATCTGCGCCCATTGAACCGGGTGATTTAAGCAGTACCAGTGACATGATGTCAGCAGCAACAGTCACAATCGCTTTCTTTTCAGCAAGCTTAGCGAACAGTTCAGTGTTGTCGGTGATTTCACCAAAACGGTTAGTGTACTGGAATAATGCGCCAAATAGCTCGTAGTTTGCGGCTTCGCTTGCTGGGCCAACGATAACTTCAAAACCAAAGCATTCTGCGCGAGTTTGCACTACGTCTAATGTTTGTGGGAATACGTCGTCTGCCACGAAAAAGATATTGGCTTTTTTGGCTTTTGATACTCGCTTGGCCATGGCCATTGCTTCAGCTGCTGCTGTTGCTTCATCAAGTAATGATGCTGAGGCGAGATCAAGTCCAGTTAAGTCCATAGACACTTGTTGGAAGTTTAGAATGGCTTCTAAACGGCCTTGAGCGATTTCTGGCTGGTACGGGGTGTACGCTGTGTACCAACCCGGATTTTCAAACACATTTCGTAAAATGACATTGGGTACTTCTGTACCGTAGTAGCCCATACCGATATAGCTTTTAAAGACTTTGTTTTTGTCAGCTATGCCGCGGATGTAAGCGGTGCCTTCTGCTTCGCCACATGAATCACCAATGGTCAATTCTTGCGGTAAACGAATTGAACCAGGCACTGTTTGTGCGGTTAAGTCTTCGAGCGATTCTGCGCCAACAAAATTCAACATTTCTTGCTGTTGAGTTTGGCTTGGGCCGATATGACGGCTTAAAAACAATTCGTGTTGCTCTAATTGAGTTAGGGTCTGCTTTGTCATGAGAAATCGTGTTCCAAATCTGCCAGTATTTTGCGGTAGGGCATCAATAGCTGGTCTAGGAAAAAAATGTTGTAATGCAATACTTATACGCGGGACGTAAGGATCGCTAATGCCTTTAAATATTTAAAGGTAAAACAAAAGAAGCTCCCAAGGGAGCTTCTAGTAGCGTCGACGATTATTCTTCGTCAATCACTTCTTGGTAACCGTCAGCGTCTAACAAGTTAGCCACTTCAGCTTCGTCTGAAGGCTGAACGCGGAAGAACCAACCTTCGCCAAATGCTTCGCTGTTTACTAGCTCTGGTGAGTCTTCTAATGCTTCGTTTACGGCAATTACTTCACCTGAAATCGGTGCATAGATGTCTGATGCAGCTTTTACTGATTCAGCTACGGCGCAATCTTCACCGGCTGTCACTGTGTCGCCAACTTCTGGTAATTCAACGAATACCATGTCACCTAATAGCTCTTGTGCATGCTCAGTGATACCGACAGTGTAAGTGCCGTCTTCTTCTTTGCGGATCCACTCATGAGATGATGCATATTTAAGTTCAGCTGGAATGTTGCTCATTGTCGTAATTCCTATATCTATAAATTTAAAGCGTAATCGTTAGTGTTATTTAAGTGCTGGCTAACAACCTCATTAGCAACACTTTTATTATTCAGTGACTTCAATACAAGCATTTATAACACTTTGGTTAGAATGCCTGTTTACCATTTCTGACAAAACTTGGCGCTATTACTTTAACAGCTACGCGCTTTTTACGCATTTCCACTTCAGCGGTATCGCTAATGCCTTGGGGTACTCTTGCCATGGCAATTGAGTAGCCTAAGGTTGGCGAGAATGTGCCGCTAGTAATTGAGCCTTGGTGCTCTACGCCGTCTGCATCAGTAAAGAATACTGGCATGCCGTGACGCAGTACGCCTTTTTGTTCCATGACTAGGCCAACTAATTTGTCAGGTCCAGCGGCTTTAATAGCCGTTAATGCTTCGCGGCCAATAAAGTCGCGCTCGCTTGGTTCCCATGCGATAGTCCAGCCCATGTTAGCGGCTAATGGGTTAACGGTTTCATCCATATCTAAACCATAAAGGTTCATGCCTGCTTCTAAACGCAGGGTGTCACGTGCGCCTAGTCCACAAGGCTGTACGCCTGCTTCGAGTAGTGCTTGCCATAATGCTTCTGCCTCTGCTTCAGGTACGATAATTTCGTAGCCAACTTCACCGGTGTAACCCGTGGTAGCAATAAACAGTGAACCTGCTTGCACGCCAAAGAATGGCTTCATGCCTTCAACGGCGGCGTTTTGCTCAGCGCTGAATACGTTAGCGGCTTTGGCTTTAGCGTTAGGGCCTTGAACGGCAATCATCGCCAGCTCAGGGCGCTCAGTAATCGTCACCTCAAAGCCTGCAGATTGTTTTTCCATCCATGCTAAATCTTTTACCCGAGTTGCTGAGTTAACCACAACGCGGTAATGGGTATCGGTAAGATAATAAGTGATAAGGTCGTCAATTACGCCAGCATTGTCATCTAACATGCCGCTATATAGCGCCTTGCCAGCAACTTTAAGCTTAGCAATATCATTTGCTAATAATTTGCGTAGAAATGCACAAGCATCGGTACCCGTCACATCAACCACTGTCATGTGTGATACATCGAACATACCTGCGTTTTGACGCACAGCGTTATGTTCTTCGATTTGTGAACCGTAGTTAAGTGGCATGTCCCAACCGTGGAAGTCTACCATCTTGCCATTTGATTCTAAGTGCTTGTTAAAGAGTACAGTTTTATTAGCCATTATTATCTCTTTTTTATGAACCTTCTGAGGGTAAAACTAATGAAGGTATTTTATAAATGCGCCAAAATTATACCCACAGGGTTAATTTTGTATAGTAGGAAATTTTCTAATCTGAGACTTTGTCATTAGTTTAGCTAATGCGACTATGGGCGTTTTAATATCTTTATTTACGCCAACTCGGCCCATCCCCTGATATATAAGGATTTTTAGGCCGAATTAGCTAAAAAATTTAATCTCGACAAAGCTTAGGAAGTTTCACTTTATTGCCTATAGCCTGTTTGATGAACACTGTTTTTAGTCCTGCGACATTATCAACTAGGTTTAAACCCAGATCTCTAAAGGCTTTTTTAACTGGATTGCTACCGGAAAATAGTCTTTTAAACCCTTCCATTGCGCTAATCATTTCAATGGCATCAGCTTTTCGCCAGCGCTCAAGGGCGCGAAGGTTGGCGTAATCACCGAGATCTTTACCCGCTTCATGTAACTCGCTAACGGTTTCGATAATACTGGCCGCATCTAAAAAGCCTAAGTTAACCCCCTGACCTGCTAACGGATGGATTGTATGGGCGGCGTCACCGGCTAAAATCAAACGATGACGGGCAAAATGACGGGCATAACGCATCCGTAATGGGTGCGATTGGCGCGAGCTGACCAGTTCACAAATGCCTAAACGACCATCTGATGCTGCGGTTAAGGCTTTTGAGAACTCATCACTTGATAGCGCTAATAATTCTTCTGCTTGCTGGGGCGATACTGACCACACGATTGAGCATAAATTGTCTTCATACAATGGCAATAAAGCTAATGGGCCATCGGCTAAAAACACTTGGCGGGCGGTAGCATCGTGGGGCTCACTGGTGCGAATAGTGGCGACAATGGCGTGATGACCATAATCCCAAAAGGTTAATGGGATTTGGCATTGGCTACGCACCCAAGAATTGGCGCCGTCAGCGGCAATCACTAGGGCGGCGCTTAAGTTGTCACCGTTATCTAGGGTAAGCCATGATTCACGCTCACCAAAGGCGATGCGTTCTAGTCGCTGACCTTCTAGGTGGGTGATGTTCGAGAGTTCAGCGGCCCGTTTTGCTAAGGCAAAGCTGATGGCTTGGTTTTCGATAATCGCCCCAAGGGATGGCTCGCTAATGCTGGCGGCATCAAAGGCAATTTTACCTAAACCGTCTTTGTCCCACACCGCCATTTTTGAATATGGGGTAGCGCGGGCGCTATCAATGTACTGCCAAGCACCTAAGTTGGTAAGTAGTCGCTCACTGGCTTTGTTAAT
Organism: Shewanella sp. 10N.286.52.C2; assembly: GCF_002874545.1. NCBI lineage: Bacteria > Pseudomonadati > Pseudomonadota > Gammaproteobacteria > Alteromonadales > Shewanellaceae > Shewanella > Shewanella sp. 10N.286.52.C2. Next base: position 3,555 of record NZ_MCTV01000038.1, on the reverse strand, counting down.
GGCACTCACTCGAAGACGTGGCTCACCTGACACAGCCTCTGTTTGGCCCGCATCAATCACCACCACGTTTAAGTTTGCCTCGGCTAAACCGATTGCCGTTGCCAAGCCAACCATACCACCGCCAACTATGGCTACATCATAGGTCTGAGTTTGAAACATGTTAATCCTTAATCTTCAATCGGTTTACTGAGATGCTTTATTACTGCACTTGCAATCTTTAGACGCTTTTCCAGCCCATGGCTTTATGGGCAATCGGCGCTTTAAGCGGCGGACACCATGACAATAATCTTAACCCTAAACTGCGCCCAGCCACTAGCGGCCAATACTGATTTGAGAAGCCACGCACTAAAAACTCAACATTGTTGATGGTGGCCATTCTATCTTGCTGTCTTGATGCAAGATAATGATGAATAAGCGAGTTGTGGCCAAGATCTAAACTTTCAATGCCAGCTTCAATACTTGTATCAATACTGCTTTTAATGCTGGTTTCAATACTTGTTTCGACAGCATCGATTAATCCAACCACATCACGTAGACCTAGGTTAAAGCCTTGACCTGCAATGGGATGTAAAGTTTGCGCCGCATTGCCAATAAACACAGTGCGATGATAAATCGGTCTTGGCATGTAAGATAAGGTTAATGGATAACTGACCCGTAAGCCGACATCAGTAAAGCGCCCGGCGCGATTGCCAAAAGCCTGTTGCAACGCGGCTAAAAAGTCGGCTTTGTCACAGTGTTTAAACTGATGGGCTTGCTCAGCATCTAGCGCCCACACTAATGACAGCCGAGTTTTACCATTTATTGGCGCCATGGGTAATAAGGCTAATGGGCCAGTGTCAGTGAAACGCTCATAGGCCCAACTATTGTGAGGTTTATCAGTTTGGACATTGGCCACCAGCGCCACTTGTTCAAATTCAACTTGAGTCACATCTTGTTTTAACGCTTGGCGCACTTTGGAGTGAGCACCATCTGCAGCCACTAACAACTTGCTGCGAATTTGCTGGCCGTTATCAAGGGTTATCGTGTGACCATCCATATCGGTTTCAAGCTGAGTTAGGCTTGCTGGGCAGTGCAATTTAATATCCGCTTGTTGAAGTTGATCAAACAAGACTTTACCGACTTTCGCTAGCTCAACCACTTGCCCCATTGATGGCAGGCCAAATTGCTCAGCGTTAAGCTCGGTCATGCCAAAGTGACCGCGATCTGAGATATGAATATTTTCAATATCGCTGCCAAGGCTTTCAATACTTGGCCAGATCCCTAACTGAGTTAACTCAAATACTGAGCCATGGGCAATGGCGATTGAACGCGAGTCAAACCCTGGGTGATTATCATCAGTTTTTTGCGCTTCAATTAAGGCGATAGATAAAGGACGGTTTAAAAGACCTGCATGTTTAGCGGATAATTTTTCTGATAATTTTGCTAAACCCAGCGCTAAACTGGCACCAGCCATAGCGCCGCCAACAATAGTGATATCCACCTGTTGTGGTGGCTGTTGTGGTGGCTGTGGTAATTGGGCACTTGCCTGTTTGCTATCTGTCTTCGCGTTTAACTCAGTCATAAAGCCTGTTCTTATTGTTTTTGTTAATTATGATATGAATTGAATATTGTTATGATGGTATTGCTATTGGCCATGTAGCTAGTTCAGCTCTGGTTCGTGTTCTGGCTGAGCTCAAGTATCTGTGATGCCAGAGGACTTTTCACCCCGAGCCAACACGGCCCAAGGCGAAAGCTACATTCTAATTAGTGCAGCGGCGCTAATGGGGATTCTTCATCTAATGGCATTTCAGGGCCAAACTCTGAGTAACATAAAATAGCCGCCATTCTGACAAACTCGTGCAACTCGATAAATGCAGCTTCTGATTCATCATCATCGCTGACATCAAATTCCACTTGAGCAATAGCGCCTAAATCTTGGATAATTTCGCGCACATCACTTGATGCGCCGTTAAGCTTTGGCTGAATAAGCGCAATAGCGGTTAAGTAGCTTTGTACCCATAGGGCTAAGCACTCTAAGCGCAAGCTGAGTAGCTCTTCTTCTTCTGGTAATAACGGCGTAAAACCAAATTCAGCATCGCTTAAGCGAGTCGCTGTGTCTTGGAATAATTCATTGATAAGTTGTTGCAGTTCAGTGCTGACTGCTTGACCGTCATTCATCAATTCAAGTAATGGCTTTTGCCAAGCTAATTTTGCTTGATCTACCCCACCACAAATTAAACCAACTAATGCGCCATGCACCTCAACAGGATGCTGACCAATTTCAGCTGAATCTAACGCTTGTTTTAGTTTTTCAATACATAAAGAAGGAGGGGTTGCCATGATATTGTTCCAGTTATATTCGATCAGATGCAATGCTAGCAGAGTTAATAACTGCCACCAAATTGTTCATTGCGATTTGCTAAGTATAATAGCAAATTGACCAAAGCTTCACTAACCCCGCCGCTATAAAGCTAAAGCTGATATTAACTGTCTTGTCTATAACGCAATCAACTAAGCGTTTTGCACCAAAGCGAGTATTCTTAAACGGTAAACTGTTCGATGCCATTAATTTGTAAAAATAGAAATGACGATTGTAACGCCTATTGCAATGACGGCTTGTATTAGCCTTGAGCTAGGCGCTTAACGAGTTATCCTGCCTGACGTGTAGGGAACGTGTAGAGAGTTTAGCCATAATTATGCTTTAAGATTAATTATGCTCAGACAACAAGCAAATAATCGTAAAGGCGGCGAGTTACCTTGCACTTTTAATAGTAGCGCTATATAGTCCGCAAATAGACTAATACCGTTATCAACTGTGGTAAAAGCGTAATGCTAAGGCGTTATCGCGAGGTAAGTCGTTAACCTGCTACAATTTTTATTTTTCGACAAATAAGGATCTTCAGCGAAGCATGAGTAATAGTGCTATTGATATCTCCCTGTTAGGGCGCACCTACTCGATTAATTGTCCTAAGGGACAAGAGGATGCTTTGCGTGCGATTGCCAAGGGTGTCGAGCAGCAGCTTTCTACATTAAAAACACGTACCAACAATTTGAGTCGCGAAGAATTAGCCATTATGGCCGCGTTAAATATTGGTCATGAGTTGTATGAAGAGCAGCAAAAAAATCAGCAGTATATGGCGCAAATGGATGAGCGTATCTCGTTATTACAATCAACGTTAGAAAACTCGTTGCTTGAACGAACCACCAAGAAAGGTTAACAATTTTAGAATTATGTACTGCCGCTAGTAATGGCTAACGGTACCTGGTTCAACCCTGTTTTGCTCCCTGGGATATTCGCTTGTAGGTTATGTCCCTGTGCCGATATTTACAAACCCAGGGTGAATGCTTTCATTGACATTGCGTATGCTCGGCTCGTATCGAGAAACCTTAGGATATGAACATTTTCCCGCCTTGAACCTACGGTTCAAGGGCTGCACCGACGGTCGGTATTCTGGGGAGCAATTTAATTTAAAACAAACCACCTCAATGGTGGTTTTTTTATGGCCAAAATTAGCGCTTAGCTACTCACCCGCCAAGCCCTTAATCATCCAAGCACTTAACCATCCAAGCCCTTAA
>NZ_MCTV01000037.1:99062-99184 GCF_002874545.1 Shewanella sp. 10N.286.52.C2 | reverse complement strand
AGAAACTTTAATATCAAAAGGAAAGCCTTTATCGCGTAACGATTTGGCTAAACAGATACGTGTGAAGTACACGTTATTAGGAGCTCTGCTAATGTGAAAGGCAGGTACATTGTCTGAGTCAA
>NZ_MCTV01000037.1:0-98147 GCF_002874545.1 Shewanella sp. 10N.286.52.C2 | reverse complement strand
CTCTGCCATCTCTCCGAACGAGCGAGATAATAGCTATCTCACTCGCTGCTGTAAAGCATAAATTTAAGTTTCTTTACCGTTTGCTTAAGTTAGCATCAATCTGCGCTATTTTTATCAGCGTGAAGACTAATACTAGCAGGATCTGGTTTTATGAAGTTATTAGTTACTGAAGCCCAACTATCATGCTTTGACAATAAATAGCCTAAGTAAGCAACAACAGCACTCAATACGATACCTAAACCGATAGTCACTTCATTATATTGTACGAACATCGCGACAATACTTGATGCGCCGAACGCCATACCAATCTGAAGGAAGTTTTGTAAACCTGCAGCTTTGGTGGCATTTTTACTGAACTGCTGTAAGGCATTGTTGACGACCAAAGGATAAGTCGCACCGTTAGCTGCAGCAAGTAATGAGAAGGTTACCAATAGCGGATAAATTGATTCCATTGGGATTACCAAAGTCGCTATTGCAATGGTTGCAACACAGAAGAAAAACAGTCCCAATAAATAATTAAGCGCCTGTGTGGTACCGAATTTTTTAACAAGTACTTTGCTCATGTAACCACCCACGATAAACATGATGGTTTGTGGAATAAAGCTTAACCCAATGGCTTTAGCTTCATAACCAAATTTAATCATTACACTTGGCCATACCGTTAAATAACTAAAGAATGCTGCAGACAATGCACCAAATATAACCACGTTACCTAAAAATCGGGTGTTTTTTAAGATGGTTTTATAGCTGATGTTTTCTTGTGGTTCTGCTTGTTTGTTCTCTGGTGCAACTAACAGCTTGGTCATAACGATAAGCAAAACCGCAAGTATTGCTAAAGTAATGAAAACTGCACGCCAGCCAAATGTATCAACAATTGATGCGCCAATGAGCGGTGCAACAGCAGGTGATAGCGCAACTAAAGGCATGATGTTTGAAAACACTTTTTGCGCTTTTTCAGCATCATATTTTTCAACGACAATAGCTTGCCAAATTACACCAGCACTACAGGCTCCTAACGCTTGGAAAAAACGTGCGATATTAAGCATAATGATCGAGTCACTGGCGACAATTAAAGCACTGGCTGCTGCAAAGATGACTAAACCAATTATTAAGGCTTTTTGTTTGCCTACTTTTTCAACTAATGGACCATAAAGTAATTGGCCGATAGCTAAACCCGCTAAGAAAGTCGTTAATGAAAAAGCGACGTTGTTTAAGCTGGTATCAAATGAGTCAGCTATGTTTTGAAATGCAGGTAAATACATGTCGGTGGCAATAAAGCCCAGCATACTTAACAGTGCTAAGTAGCCTAATAAAATAAAGTACTGCACATTGGCAGAGGTAGATGATGCTTTTTTCATAAAAAAAGTGTCCGAAAGTGGCTTAATTAAAAATCAGCGTGCAGTCTAATCACTTGCAAAAGCAATGTGAAACGTTTAGTTTTGATGACTGCATTCATAAATTTTCACAGCAAAGGATAGCAAGCTATGCTTTCAGAACAAGCATTGGAAATGATCGACATTGTCGCTCGCTTAGGTAGTTTCACGGCAGCAGCCAATCAATTACACAAAGTTCCTTCAGCAGTCAGTTATGCCGTAAAACAAATCGAAGATGAACTTGGTGTCATTTTGTTTGAAAGGCATCATCGCAGTGTCAGCTTAACGGAACCCGGTAAACATTTTGTCGCCCACGCAAGAGAGCTATTGGGTGACATGAATGACTTAAAGCGTAGCACCCAACGTGTCGCTAATGGCTGGCAACCCACCCTGTCTATCGCTTTAGACAATATTGTCCGCGCTGATCGTATTAGTGTACTAATTGCAGACTTTTATCGTCACTTTGACGATGTTGAACTCATCATCCGTATTGAGGTGTTTAATGGGGTCTGGGAAGCATTAGCAACAGGTCGCAGTGACATCGCCATAGGTGCAACCACAGCTATCCCTGTGGGCGGCGTATATCAGTATAAAGATATGCGCGAGATTCAATGGTCGTTTTTAGTCAGTCGTAACCACCCTCTAGCAGAAATTGATCGCCCATTAACAGACGATGAATTACGCATCTATCCCTCTATTTGTTTAGAAGATACTTCAAGGGAAATACCCAAACGCACAACTTGGTTGCTGGCCAATCAGCGGCGATTAGTGGTACCAGACTGGATAAGAGCGTTCAATTGTTTCCGTGATGGCTCAGGTATCGGCTATATGCCTAGAAACCTTGCAAAACCCTTTATCGACTCTGGGGTATTAATTGAAAAAACCTTAGAACATCCAAGAAATGCAAGCCCTTGCTGTTTAGCGTGGAATCAAGAAAAGATGTCACCTGCACTTGAGTGGGTTTTAGAATACTTAGGTGATACCGATAAGTTACATCAAGAGTGGCTCGCATAACCACAAAGCCAGCATCTTGATGACATTATTAACAAGTTGTAATGATAATTTAATGTTCAGTTCAGCTTTCTTAGTAAAAATGTTGTTTAGGACAATTTTTTATATGAACATGTGTCATTAAATAATAGTTAACATGACAGTGACACTTATATACCTTTAAGCTGTGTTAAAGCTAAGGTATTATAAATCTAAATAATTTAATAAATATCTTTTGTAGTGACTCTTATTGCGTCATTACAGTTTTTTTCGAGTCTATGGAGACTGTTATGAATCAACAAACTTTATCGGGCCATCAAGCTACAACGATGGAAACCAATAAACTGATCAAAAATACCTACATGCTATTGTCGATGACGCTTGCCTTTGCCGCTGTAATGGCTGGTGTAGCAATGATGATGAACATTGGCCCTTTCATGTCAATCGGACTATCACTTGGTAGTATCGTGGTGATGATGGTGACCCTGAAAAAAGCAGACAATGCTTCAGGGCTTGCATGGATTTTTGCCTTTACGGGTATGCAAGGTGCATCATTAGGATACATTTTAAACCACTACGCAGGTTTAGCTAACGGCCCTGAACTTATTATGCAAGCGTTTGGCTTAACCTCTGTTATCTTCATTTCTTTATCAGCTTATGCAATTAGCACTAAGAAAGATTTCAACTTCATGGGCGGCTTCCTTTTTGCTGGTCTGATTGTGGTTATCGGCGCATCACTGATCAACATGTTTGTTGGTAACAGTGTTGCATTTATGGCTATTCAAGCTGCTGTAGCAATGTTGATGGTAGGCTTAATCCTTTATGATACAAGCCGTATTGTAAATGGTGGCGAAACTAACTATATCCGTGCAACGATTTCGTTGTTCTTAAACTTCATCAACCTATTCATGGCGCTATTACACTTGATGGGCATGGGTAATGATGACTAGGCGTTAAGTTACTTGATTATTCATTTGGTTCTGACCTTGTGATTAATTGGCTTACTACGCTAAAATGGCTCCCTTACAGGAGCCATTTTTTATTGTTATGAATAAATTTATTATCCAAGTTAATGGCACGGTTTATGGCTCAACAGCGAGCTTTAGAGCGCTGCGCTTTACGACAAGTGTATTGTCATTAGGCCATCAAGTTACGCGTATTTTCTTTTATCAAGACGGCGTGACTAATAGTAGCCAATTAATCTGTCCTGCCTCTGATGAATATGACTTGCACCAAGCATGGAAAAACTTGGCAACTGAACACAATATTCAGTTGATAAATTGTGTGTCAGCAGCGCTGCGCCGCGGTGTGTTGTCACAGCAAGATGCCATCGAAAACACTAAATCACAGTTCAATTCTAGCGCCCCATTTGAAATGGGTGGTTTAGGTGAGCTGGTCACAGGTATTGAAACATCAGATAGATTAGTGTGCTTTTAATGCTGATTTTAAATTGCTTGGCAAGGTAACCACATGAAGCAAATTTGCGTTATTTTCAGACAAAGCCCGTTGGGCAATAGTTCCAGCCGTGAAGGCTTAGACTTTGCGTTACTCAGTGCCAGTTTTGAGCAACAAGTTAGCGTGGTTTTTACTGATGAAGCTGTGCTGCACCTGCTAGCAGATCAGCAGCCAGAATTAGTCGGCAGTAAAGATTACCTATCGACGTTTAAAGCTCTTAATATTTATGATATTGAAACCGTTTTAGTGTGTGAGCAGTCAGCAAAACAATTTGGCATCACTGAAGACAAGTTTAATTTTGAGGCGCAATTAGCTGATAGCAATGCCATTAAGCAATTATTAGCGCAAAGTGATGAAGTGGTGGTTTACTAATGATTTTACATCACATTCAAACCTCAGCCACCACTGACAACGCGCTAAATTGCTGCTTACGTTATATCGCTAGTGAAGACAGTATCATCCTTGCTGACGATGCGATTAATTGCTTATTACAAAGCCATTGGCAGCAAAAATTGCTAGATATACAGATTTATATATTATCTGAAGATATACAAGCTCGAGGCTTAACAGCACTTTTACCTAGCAGCGCTAATATCTCAATTATTGATTATGACCAGTTTGTACTGGCTACATTGAAACACACGAAGGTGATTACTTGGTAAATTCAATTGAATTTAATGGGCAACAAATAGAAGTTGATGCTCAAGGTTATTTAAAAAACGTTGCTGATTGGCAACCTGATATGGCAATTATTTTGGCTGCAGGTGAAGATATCGTATTAACCGAGCAACATTGGGAAGTGGTTAATTTTGTGCGTAACTTTTATCTTGAATACAAGACAAGCCCTGCTATCCGCGTGCTAGTGAAAGCCATAGGTCAGACGTTAGGGCCTGATAAAGGTAATTCAAAATACCTTTATACCCTCTTTCCTGTGGGCCCAGCTAAACAGGCGACTAAAATCGCAGGCTTACCAAAACCTGCTAAGTGCCTTTAACTATCATGTAACCAGACTTGCTAAATTTACGGCACAAAAAAACCAAACATGATGTTTGGTTTTTTTTAGGCTCAGATAACGCCTTAGCGCTAGCGAAGACTTAGCCTATTTTTTCTAGGCCGCGCATATACGGACGTAATACGTCAGGCACGGTAATAGAGCCATCTGCATTTTGGTAGTTTTCAAGGATAGCAACTACTGTACGACCAACAGCAAGGCCTGAACCGTTTAAGGTATGAACCAAAGTTGGTTTCTTGTCATTAACACCACGGTAGCGTGCTTGCATACGACGTGCTTGGAAATCTTTCATGTTTGAACAAGAAGATATTTCGCGGTAGGTGTTTTGCGCAGGTAACCACACTTCAATATCGTAAGTTTTCGAAGCGCCAAAACCCATGTCGCCAGTACATAAAATCACAGTACGATATGGAAGGCCTAGCCCTTCTAGTACTTTCTCAGCATGACCTGTTAGCTCTTCTAACGCATTCATTGAATCTTCAGGTTTAACAATTTGAACAAGTTCAACTTTATCAAACTGATGCTGACGAATTAGACCACGAGTATCACGGCCGTAAGAGCCCGCTTCACTTCGGAAACAAGACGTTAATGCCGTCATTTTAAGTGGTAAATCAGCTTCTTCAACGATAGTGTCACGTACTACATTGGTCAAAGGTACTTCAGCAGTTGGAATCAAGCTTAAGCCTTGGCCTTCTTCAGTGGCCGGTTTAGTGTGGAACAAATCTTCACCAAACTTAGGTAGCTGACCTGTGCCTAATAAGCTTTCTTCGTTAACCAGTAATGGCACATACATTTCTGAATAACCGTGATTTTCAGTATGTAGATCTAACATATACTGACCCACAGCGCGGTTTAGGCGTGCGATTTGGCCTTTCATTACCACAAAGCGAGAACCGGTGATTTTAACGGCGTTTTTAAAATCTAACCCATCTAGATCTTCACCCAGTTTCACATGATCTTTTACTTCGAAATCAAATGTAGTTGGCTCGCCCCAAGTGCGGACTTCAACGTTATCATTTTCGTCAGCACCGGCTGGTACTGCGTCATCTGGTAAGTTAGGCATGCTCATAGCAATAGCATTTAACTCAGCTAACAATTCAGCTAGTTCAGATTTTTTCGCATCCAGTTGAGCACCTAAGTCCCCTACTTTAGCCATGATTTCACTGACATCTTCACCACGACCCTTTGCTTGACCAATGGACTTAGAAATTGCATTTCGGGATGCTTGCAATTCTTCTGTGGCCACTTGTAGCGACTTACGCTTTTCTTCTAAAGCGGTAAGGCGGCTAATATCAAGGATAAACCCACGCTTAGCTAACAGCTCAGCGGTGACTTCAAGTTCGTTACGCAAAAATTTTGGATCTAACATGTTTTATATTCTTAATAGTTAAATGCGAGAAAAAACTAGCTGCTGACCGACATATACCATGAAAATACACAGTACAACGTTCAACAACACGTTGAGAATAGCTTTTGCAAAAAGACCTTCTTGCATTAGCAATAATGTTTCATTGGAAAAAGTAGAAAAAGTCGTTAAGGCGCCTAACAATCCAACACCTATCATGGCTTTTAATTCAGGACTTAACTGGCTGGCTTGACCAATGGCATAAACCACACCCATCAAAAATGATCCCAATACATTTACCAACAGTGTACCAAAAGGGAAACTGCTTCCAAATAGCTGAAGCATGAAAATTGAGATTAGATAACGAAAAACAGCCCCAATTGAACCACCAAGGGCCACAAACATGATATTGCTCATGCTAATCATAGCGCTTTACCTCACTGGTTCGGTCTAGTTCTGCTAAATGGGCAAGTTTGTCTTTGATTCTTTTTTCAAAGCCGCGCTCGGTTGGATAATACAATTGGCTATCTTTTATTGACTCAGGGAAGTAATTCTCCCCATTTGCGTAGGCACCTGGTTCATCATGAGCATAGCGATACCCTGCCCCTAAACCCATATTTTTCATCAATTGAGTCGGTGCGTTACGTAAGTGATCTGGCACTGATTCATGCCCTGTTTCGCTTGCAAGCATTCTTGCTGCTTTAAAGGCGGTGTAAACCGCATTACTTTTTGGCGCACTGGCCAAGTAAACAATCGCTTGGGCGATAGCACGCTCACCTTCAGCAGGACCAACGCGGTGATAACAATCCCAAGCATTAAGCGCAATATTCATTGCAGTAGGATCGGCGTTTCCTACATCTTCAGAGGCAATGGCTAATAGTCTACGTGCTACATAGAGAGGATCGCCGCCGCCTTCAAGTATTCGACAATACCAATACAAAGCAGCATCAGGAGCTGAGCCTCTCACGGACTTATGCACCGCAGAAATCAAATCATAAAATTGATCGCCATTTTTATCATAAGCGGCCATTTGATGCCCAGCGACTTGCGTCAGCATCTCTTGAGTAAATTCACCGTTATCAGCAACCAAGTCACTCATTAACTCGAGTAAATTTAATGCTTTGCGCGCATCACCATCACTAATTGAAGCTAACTGCTGCATTACTGTTTCAGGAATAGTAAAACCACGTTTACCAAAACCACGCTCAGTATCCATTAATGCTTGATTGATAATCGCGGCAATATCATCGCCATCTAAGCGATTGATTAAATAAACTCTGGCACGAGACAATAAGGCGTTATTGAGCTCAAAAGATGGGTTTTCAGTGGTCGCGCCAACAAAAATAACAGTACCGTCTTCGATAAAAGGTAAAAACGCATCTTGTTGGCTTTTATTAAAACGATGGACTTCGTCCACAAACAATAATGTACGCTGACCACGGCTTTGAGCTACCGCTTTAGCTTGCTCAATGGCGGCGCGAATTTCTTTAACCCCTGAGGTAACCGCCGAAATGCGCTCAACATGGGCATTGGCATAATGCGCCACCAATTCAGCTAAGGTGGTTTTACCTGTGCCAGGAGGGCCCCATAACAACATAGAGTGAGCTCGATTGGCCTCAAGTGCTTGGCGCAGTGGTTGCCCTTTACCGAGTAAATGCTGCTGCCCTACATACTCACTTATCTCCCTTGGGCGCATTCTTGCGGCTAAAGGACGAAAGTCTGGGGCAAAATCGAAACCTAAAGTAGACACTATAACCTACTGAGCTAGGCTTGAACGTTGATCGTCAATATCAACGTTTGCCGGTACGGTAAATTCAAATAAGCCGTTTTCGTCTGCCGCAACCTTGGTTTGATTTGTTAACGTGAACTGACTGTAATTGCCTTGCTCATCTAACAAATTAAAATCAGTAAGCTCTGCCTCATTGAAACACACAGTGACAGTCACCACACTTGAATCATCCGCTTTGGGCTTAATGGAATAACAGGCTTTAGCTGACTCTGGCTGAATTTGCTCAACACGATACTGAGACCAAGTTGTTTCATCGCGATGAACTAACAAAGCCATTGGAGATGCGTCAATAGCATCGGAAAAATCCATTACTGAAACTTCTTCAGCAAAAGGGTTATAAATCCATAAATCTTTACCGTCAGCCACAATGAGCGACTCATCAGGCTCAGTTAAATGCCAGTAAAATTTGTTTGGATAAGCAAGGGCAAATACCCCTTTACCTGACTGAATGACTTTATTGTTTATATCGGTAACTTGCTGAGTAAAATCAGCTTTTAATGAGTCGGCTTTGGCTAAGCGATCACGCAATTGCGCTGATTCATCAGCTAACGCGTTGCCTGACAATAATAATGCTAAGGCTGTAACAACAGCAAAACGCTTGTTCATATAAATTCCTAATACTGTATTGCTAATTCTTAGCGATAAACTTTTAAGGCTAGTGGCTATGCTTTTTGTCACTAAGGCTTTTTCTTTATAAGGTTGATTATTAATGGCTTCATTATAACGGTTTATTTGGCCAAACTGGCTATAAGCGCAGTGATTGTTATGTTCGGTCCGAGGTTAGTTTCTCGGTGGCGGAGGAGCTAAAACCTCACGATTACCATTATGACCTTGTGTACTGACAATCCCCTGGGTTTCCATCATTTCGATAATCCGCGCCGCGCGGTTATAACCAATTTTAAACTTACGCTGCACACTTGAAATTGAACCTCTGCGGGTTTCAGTGACAAACGCAACCGCTTCATCATATAACTGATCAGTATCATCATCAGATTCTGTAGCTTCACCAGGCAGCAATACTTGCTCACCTTCACTGACGCCATTAAGGATTTCTTCAATATAACGTGGCTTACCACGAGCATGCCAGTCTGCAACGACTTTATGGACTTCATGATCGTCAATGAAAGCACCATGGACACGAATAGGTACGCTGGTACCTGGTGGCAAGTACAGCATATCACCCATACCGAGTAGTGTTTCTGCGCCTTGCTGATCTAAAATGGTTCTAGAGTCAATTCTTGATGACACTTGAAAAGCGATACGTGTTGGCACGTTTGCTTTAATCAAACCAGTAATGACATCCACTGAAGGTCTTTGGGTGGCTAAGATTAAGTGTATACCCGCTGCACGGGCCTTTTGCGCAATACGGGCAATCAGCTCTTCAACCTTTTTACCGACAATCATAATCATGTCAGCAAATTCATCGACCACTACCACAATAGAGGGTAATTTTTCTAACTCAGGGGCCTGTTCATCCATACTTTCAGATGACTTCCATAATGGGTCAACTATCGGTTCACCTGCTTCTATGGCTGATTTAATTTTAGCGTTATAACCTTTTAAATTACGTACGCCTAGCGCTGACATTAACTTGTAACGTCGCTCCATTTCACCAACACACCAACGTAGTGCATTAGCCGCTTCTTTCATATCGGTGACGACTTCACATAACAAATGTGGAATACCGCCATATACGGAAAGCTCCAACATTTTCGGATCAATCATGATAAAGCGCACATCATCAGGACCAGACTTATACAAGATACTGGTGATCATCACGTTGACGCCAACTGACTTACCCGAACCTGTAGTACCGGCAACTAATAAATGCGGCATTTTACCTAAATCAACCACCACGGGATCGCCAGCAATATCTTGTCCCAGCACCATGGATAAATCAGATTTACTTTCTTCAAAGGTTTTAGAGTCTAAAACATCGCGCATAAATACCGTTTCACGGAATTTATTAGGCAATTCAAGACCCACAAAGGCTTTACCTGGAATAACCTCAACAACGCGGACACTTTCTGCTAACAATGAACGGGCTAAATCTTTCGACAAATTAGTGATTTTTGAGGCTTTGACACCAGGGGCTAATTCAAGTTCAAATCGAGTCACCACAGGGCCTGGGAATACCCCAACAACATTAGCGACAATATTAAAGTCAGCCAGCTTAGTTTCAACCAACCTCGCGACAATATCTAGTTCTTCTTTGGTAATTGGGTTTTCTTTTCTATCAGGTACATCTAATAAGGTGATACTTGGCAGTGGCGGCATTTCAACTTTAGTTTGGCCATAAACTATTTGGGGTTCTTGGCCTGGCAACACCACAATTCCTTCAACAATACGCGCTTGCTCAACAGCTTTTGTAGTGGCAGGGTTTGGCTGCGAGGTCGCTGTTGCACCTGTGCTATTAGCTTGACTGAATGCTTCACCTAACGAGTCGCTATGACTAACATGAGCCTCAGACTGTTCACTTAAATGATGATTCGCTTGTGTGAAATCAGCTGCGGGGGCATCCCCTGATGCGATCCAAGCTGGGGTTAAATTATCATCGTCTTGGTGATCATTGCTGGCGTTTAATTTGGGTTCAAGTCTACCATTATGTGACGTTAATTTAGCCTCATGGTCTATTTCAGCGCCAAAGCTTGGCTCTACATCTTGCTCTAAGTCACCTGCCAAATTAGTTTCTTCTTTGTCGCGACTGGGTTTCACTTTCGATTTAATACGGCTGAAAAGAGAGGGTTTTTCTTCTAATTCATCAGTTTCTATTGCTGCAGTAACTTCAGCCTCATTATGCGGCATACTAGTGAGATCAATTGCTGCAGCATCAAGCTCAGCTTTGTCATGCTTTACGTTGCCAGCATCGTCACCACGGTCCTGTTTAAATTTATCAACGACAGACATAAAGCCGCGGGTATCTTCGGTTTCGTTACTAGCTGATAAATAACTTGGGATACTAATGATCTTTTTAACACACCAAATAGTGGCTAGACCTGTACTTTCAATAACGGTTAGCCAGCTTATACCGGTAGTTAAAGTAAAGCCTGCGCCGATAAAACATAGCAGTAATAAAGTTGTTCCAAGGTTATTAAAGTAAGGCATCATTGCTTGGCTGATCACATCCCCTGCCACTCCGCCAGCAGAAAATACATACATGTCATCGGCATTCATACTCGCTAACGCTGCCAATGCAAATACCACCAGTAAAAAACCGATAATCCTTAAACCGACAGAAAAATAGTCGATTTCAAACAGCTTGTGAGTACGATTAAAAATGAACCAGCCAGAAGCAGCAATAATTATTGGTATGAGATAGGCTATGAAGCCGAAAAAATAAAATAGAACATCTGCTGTCCATGCGCCAACTGCGCCAGTTAGATTACTGATTTCACCTTGGAAATGCGACTGGCTCCAGCCGGGATCATTAGGATCGAAGCTGCTAAGTGCAATAAGAATATAAGTTGCAGTCATGCAACAAATGATCAACCCACCTTCCAAAAGACGCTGAAGGCCACTAAGTGTTTGAAGACTATTTCCCTGAGACAAACGAAAACACCCAAATAAGATTTAAAAAGAATGATAACAATAACAGAATATCAATGTGTATGCAGTGATTATGCAACGCGCGGATGCCAAGCTCAACCTAATGTTTTCAGATAGATGACTGTAGAAGATAAATAATTTTAATCTGGCTTAAGTTGGTTACTTTTAAGCCTAAGATTAAGCTTGCTGTAAATTTTTGGCAAAAAAATAAAGGGCAATGCCCTTTATTTTTATTGGTTATTAAATTTAGTAAGTATCAGCTAATAAATTTAAGGCAACTTTATTAGTTTGCTTAACTTCTTCCATAACCACGTAAGTACGAGTATCAGAAACTGATGGTAACTTAAGTAATGTCTCACCTAACAAACGACGATAAGCTGACATATCTGATACGCGGGTTTTTAGTAGGTAATCAAAATCGCCAGAAACCAAATGACATTCTTGAATATCATCTAACAACTGAACGGCTTTGTTAAAGCGTTCAAAAATATCAGGGGTATCTCGAGTTAAGGTGATTTCCACAAATACAAGTAACGATGCACCCAAGTAATGAGGATTAACTAATGCAGTGTAGCCATTAATGTATCCTTGTTTCTCAAGACGTTTAACTCGTTCTAAACATGGTGTTGGACTCAGGCCAACACGCTTAGATAACTCCACATTTGATATGCGACCATCAATCTGAAGTTCGTTGAGGATATTACGGTCAATCCGATCTAAATCTTTCACAGAATTTTTCTTATTATTTGCCATATTATTAACCTTGCTTTAGCACAAAAACAACATATTCATCTTTTAATGTGTAAAGTTTAGCAGCATAAACTGCGTCAGGGGCACTATACTAGACTTCCCTGAAATAAGCACGTTCAGGTCATCGAATATAATAACTACTGGCTCGTAAAAACGAGTAAAAATCAATTAGAGGCTAAAAATGATTATTGGTATCCCTACTGAAATCAAAAACCATGAATACCGTGTTGGTATGGTTCCTTCAAGCGTTCGTGAATTAACAATTAAAGGTCATGATGTATTTGTTCAATCAGATGCAGGTATTGGCATTGGATTTACTAACCAAGATTATATTGATGCCGGTGCAGAAATCTTAGCAACCGCAGCTGAAGTGTTTGCTCAATCAGATATGATAGTGAAGGTTAAAGAGCCACAAGCTATTGAGCGCGCCATGCTGCGTGAAGACCAAATTCTATTCACTTATTTACACCTTGCACCAGACTTACCACAGACTGAAGATTTGATAAAAAGTAAGGCTGTTTGTATCGCCTATGAAACCGTAACAGATGACCGTGGTGGCCTTCCTTTATTAGCGCCAATGTCAGAAGTTGCTGGGCGTATGTCGATTCAAGCAGGCGCGCGTGCACTTGAAAAATCACTAGGCGGCCGCGGTATGTTACTGGGCGGTGTTCCAGGTGTTGAACCAGCCAAAGTAGTTATTATTGGCGGCGGCATGGTCGGTACTAATGCTGCACAAATGGCTGTAGGCATGGGCGCTGACGTGGTTGTGCTTGATCGTAGCATCGATGCTCTACGTCGTTTAAATGTACAATTTGGTTCTGCAGTTAAAGCCATTTACTCTACTGCTGATGCCATTGAACGCCACGTATTAGAAGCAGACTTAGTCATTGGTGGTGTACTGGTTCCTGGCGCTGCTGCGCCAAAACTTGTGACCCGCGATATGATTAGCCGTATGAAGCCTGGCAGCGCAATTGTTGATGTCGCAATTGACCAAGGTGGTTGTGTTGAAACATCTCATGCAACCACTCACCAAGAACCAACTTATATCGTTGATGATGTAGTTCATTATTGTGTTGCAAACATGCCTGGCGCTGTGGCTCGCACCTCTACTTTTGCATTAAACAATGCCACGCTGCCTTACATTATTAAGCTTGCAAACTTAGGTTATAAGTCTGCATTGCTTCAAGATAAGCACCTACTAAATGGCTTAAATGTCATCCACGGAAAGCTTGTTTGTAAAGAAGTTGCTGAAGCATTAGCACTTGAGTTTACCGAGCCAACAAGCCTGCTAAACTAATCAATATCTGATGGTTTAAGTACTAAAAAGCTGCTCAATGAGCAGCTTTTTTTATGGATTAAACAATTATGCAACAATTTGTATCTTAAGCTGTTTACAAGCAATATCCATCCAGAATCGTTCACTTTATCAGCACCACTGAGCAAGCACTTTGCTAACTTAATAAAATGCGCAATTTTAGTTAGCGTTTATTAATTAAAACCAGTGAGCACCTCAAGCCAACACTCAGCAAGGGTTACAGTAATTACAATAGCTAATATGAGTCATTTTAGTCATACTTTATGCTTACAGTTCATTATCCTACTACAATGTTTAAAATTAGTGCTTTCTACTGTTGGTCAAATCGCTGAAATTCACTACAATTCATCATCAAAATAGCGATTAAAAGCAGACTTATATGTGGTACCAAAAACAAATATCATTAAAGCCAAAAGCTCGTGGCTTTCATTTAATTACTGAAGAGGTATTAACTCAATTACCCGAATTAGCAAGGTTTGATATTGGCTTAGTGCACATATTGCTGCAACACACCTCAGCTTCCATTACTGTAAACGAAAATGCAGATCCAACTGTTCGGCAAGACTTTGAAGCATACTTTAATAATGTGGCGCCAGAGAATGAACCATATTACATCCACACTTATGAAGGCAGTGACGATATGCCAGCCCATTTAAAATCAAGTTTACTGGGCTGTGAATTAACCCTACCCATCACCCATGGTCAATTAGCATTAGGAATGTGGCAAGGGCTGTATTTAGGTGAACATCGCAATCATGGTGGGAGTAGACAGCTGCTGATCACCCTACAAGGTGAGTCGTAATCCAAGCATTAACTCAGATAAGCTTGTTGCTCCAGTAAATCAGCAAATGCATTTTGTGGCATCGGTTTATGAAAATAATAACCTTGAATAGCATCTACTTGACTGAGTTGAACAAATTCTAGCTGTGCTTTAGTTTCGACCCCTTCAGCGGTAACTGACAAGTCTAGAGCATGACTCATGGTCGTAATCGCTTCAACTAATGCTTTATGCCGTGCACCCTGCTCAATCTTTTGGATAAAGCTTTTATCAATTTTGATTTGATCTACCGGGAAATTTGCTAAATAAGATAATGACGAATAGCCGGTGCCAAAGTCATCAACGGATATTTTGATACCCCAATTTCTTAATCGGCTTAGAAGTTGTTCAACATTCTCATGCTGCTCCATCAACACTGACTCTGTG
This sequence comes from Shewanella sp. 10N.286.52.C2, assembly GCF_002874545.1. Classification (NCBI taxonomy): domain Bacteria; kingdom Pseudomonadati; phylum Pseudomonadota; class Gammaproteobacteria; order Alteromonadales; family Shewanellaceae; genus Shewanella; species Shewanella sp. 10N.286.52.C2. Next base: position 83,368 of record NZ_MCTV01000037.1, on the reverse strand, counting down.
ATCTCTATGGTTAATAAATGAAATGGAAAGTTGTCTATCGACTTTTCTACAAGGTAATCTTCAAAAAAACTAATGAATTGTTGTTGTAAATCTGCAGTGATAAATTCACTGGTAGAGACATTAACTGACAAGCTAATCGTACGTCCTTGCTGCCAGTAGTTATAGATTAAATCTAGTGCTTGCTGCCTAATCCATTTGCCAATTGAGACAATGAGCCCTGATTGTTCAGCAATAGGTATAAATTCTTCTGGCGAAATAAACTCACCATTAAGCGGCCAACGAAGCAACACTTCAGCGCTATCAATATGAGTTGAATTAGCGGCTAAAATAGGCTGAAAATACAGTTCAAAAGCATCATGACTTAAGGCTTTGTTTAATTCCATGTTTAAAAAAGCGGTTCTTTCAGCATTTTTCTGCATGCTTTGATCAAAAAATTGATACCCATTACGGCCTTTAACCTTAGCATCATGCATTGCTTGGTTAGCGCAATTAATTAAAGCATCAACTTCGGTAGAATCTTCAGGATAACGCGCAATACCAATACTCATAGAAGCTTGGATAGTTTTACTATTAAGCCAAGAGACATTACTTACAATTTGATTGATTTGCTTGGCAAGCTCAATGAGCTCGTTTGCCGACACCTTACCTTGTAAAAACACGCCAAATTCATCACCTGCGGTTCTGGCAAAAGTGCACATTTCAGGAAACAACGGGGCTAACCTTTTTGCTACCTCAATTAATAATCGATCACCGCACTCATGACCTAAGCTGTCATTGATAAATTTAAAATTATCAATGTCCATCAATAATATTGAACAACCTATCCCGGTCTGTTTACTTCGCTCCTGCTGCCAAACATAGTCATAGATTTTCTCAACAAAGTAACGTCGATTAGCCAAACGGGTTAACGCATCATTATTGGCCTGAAAATGAATAAGCTTGCTGGCATCTTTGTGTTCACTGATATCAGCAATTAACCAAGAAAAACAATTTTGTTCACCATGGTAATCCCTAAATGAGGTTACCGTTACTTCAGCATCAAAGGTCTTGCCATTACGTTTGCGGCCTGTTAACTCACCTTGCCAAGTTTTACCGATAGCAAGGTTTTTCATTAAAGACGTGATATTTTCTTGCTGAGAATGTTCGAAAAAGCGCTTTGGTTCAAAGCTCTCTGAGTCAACAGTAATATCGCCACAGATACTTTTAAACTCAGGGTTAATAAACAAAATGGTATTGTTTTCGTTAACGATCAATAAGCCCATAGGCAGTTTACTGAATATTTTACTGGTGAGTGTTTGTAGGTGTAGTCCTTGGCTTCGTTCAATGGCAAGACTTGCCAATCGAGCGGCTTCTTGAATCAGTTCTAGATCCAATGCTGATGGTGACTTTTGGGTATCGTAATACATGGCAAAAGTGCCCAATACGTTGCCAGTAGAGTCGATAATGGGTTCTGACCAGCAAGCTTTTAGCCCTGCCTTTAACGGCAATTCTTTATAAGGTGCCCAATTCGGGTGAGTGGCGATATCTTCAACAATAACTCTTTCGCCGGTGGCTGCTGCAGCGCCGCATGAACCGACTATCGGCCCAATTTCAATGCCATTAATAGCTTGGTTATATTGTTCCGGTAAACTGGGGGCCGCTCCGGTTAACAACCTTTTCTTGTCATTGCTCATTAATAGCACTGACGCTCTGGTGCCAATCTTTTGCGCTTCGATTGATAAGACTAATGAATGGAGAATTTCTCGTAATGGGGAACCCGCTAAGAGCATGGTAAGAATTTGGCTATAACGGTCATTATTAGAAGCACATGTTGTTAACACATCATAGTTTGCTGATTGTGATGCAAAAGTTTGCCCGCTATCCATAAAATTCCTTTTGAGAATAAACCATCTGGCTTTATTACTTACCGTTAATGCAGATTATTCACTCTTAAGGTTAATTGCAACACTAAGCGAGTAACTATCTGTTTATTATGAATCTCTTCGACTAGTCACTAACATTTATCACTAAAGCAATGCTACATTTATTGGCTATATATCGCAGGCATAAAAAACAGTGAAGTTATCTAACTGCACTGTTTTTATTCGGTATGATTTTATTTTAAAACAATAAATTTACACTTCGCTTATGCGTTCCATTCTTGCTAAATAAAAACCATCAAAACCATGCTCAGCAACCAAGATTAATTCATCATCTAATAATGTAAAATGTGGGTTTGCAGCTAAAAAGGCATCAACTTGATTTCTGTTTTCATCAGGCATGATTGAACAGGTAGCGTAGACTAATATTCCGCCCACTTTTACCATTCGGCTATAGCTTTGCAAAATGTCTTTTTGTAGCTCAATTAATACCGGTAATCTTTCTGGCGTGTCACGCCATTTAGAATCTGGGTTACGTTTTAACACCCCTAAACCTGAACAAGGTACATCGAGTAGGACTCTGTCAGCAGTCAACTTCATCCGTTTAATGGTTTTGCTGCTAGCGATAATGCGGGTTTCAACATTATGCGCGCCTGCTCTTCTTGCTCTAATTTTGAGGTTATCAAGTTTCCATTGCTCAACATCCATAGCAAGTAAACGACCTTTACCTTGCATTTGTGCGGCAATGTGCAAAGTTTTACCACCAGCGCCGGCGCAAGCATCAACAACTCGCATACCTGGTTTTGCATCAACTGCAGCAGCAACGAGCTGCGAGCCGGCATCTTGTTGTTCAAAATAGCCTTGTTTAAAGGCTTCAGTTTTGAATAATGCAGAATCTGAACGTATCTCTAACGCACTTTCAACGCCTTCAACCTCTACAGTAGCGACCAACTCTTTAGTTAACCGTTGCTTTAATTCTTCACGGGTGCCTTTTAAGCTGTTAGCGCGAATATAGCGTTTTGGCGCTGTTGCTAAAGCCGCTCTTTCTGCTGGCCATTTTTCGCCTAGTTGCGCAGCACCTAACTCGTCAAGCCACTCTGGGCAGCCATCCCACAAAGCCGGTTGTGCTTTTGCAACCTCTAGACGCTCGGCAAACTGTGCGCTATCAACTTGTAATGCATATTCCATCTTTGGTAAATCAAGATCGTGGAATAAATGCCAGCCGTTTAATAATTTAGAACCGGTACGTTCAATATCTTCTACTTTGATATCAACCAAATAGCAGTAAAGGTTCAAACGACGCAAAATATCACCAGTAACGAGAGTAATTCTTGCTAGCTCCGCAGGTGGATATTGCATACCTGAAAAGTTATGTGAATAAGCGCGATCTAAAGGTTTTCCTTCAGTTAGCACCATAGTTAACACATTAATGACCAGTTCAGATGAACTGCCTGAGAGCGGGTAAGTTAGCATTGGGGGATCTCAACGAGTTATAGAAATAAGATAAAACAGAAAAAGCGCATGGATCATAGGAGTTAACCGCCTTTTAAGCAAGTATTGATTCCTATTTATTGGCGGCGAAATAACAAAAAGGCAGCCGTTAGGCTGCCTGATATAAAGCGTCAGCTTAAAGGTTACATTTTAGAGCCTTTCGCGCCGTAAAATATGATAAATGCATAACACACTACAGGAAGAATAAACGCCGGTTGTATGCCCATGGTATCAGCCATTACCCCTTGTAATAATGGGATGATTGCTCCACCAACAATCGCTAAACATAAAAAGCCACTGCCTTGCGAAGTATGTGGGCCTAAGTCTCTTAAAGCCAAACTAAAAATAGTTGGGAACATAATGGAGTTAAATAAGCCAACCGCTAAAATTGCCCACATGGCCACTTCACCACTGGTATTAATAGCAACTAATACTAAGGTCGCAGCCATTAAACCATTAAAGGCTAACATGGTGCCTGCAGGTATTTTTTGCATAAGCGCTGAACCAATAAAACGACCAATCATCGCCCCGCCCCAGTAATAGGTAATGTATTTTGCTGCATCAGCTTCTTGCAGCCCTACAATGTGCTCTTCACCTAAAAAGTTAACCAAAAAGCTGCCAATTGATACTTCAGCGCCAACATAAACAAAAATGCCCACCGCGCCCAATACTAAGTGAATGCTTTGCAACGCGCTGGTTTTACCTTTGTAAGTAACCTTACCATCTGTTTCAACTGCGGTATGAGATTGGATAATAGGCAACTTTAATTGTGAAAAAATCACAGCTAAAACTGCTAACGTGGCAGATAAAAATAGATATGGCATTTTTACCACGTCAGCTTCAGCTTGTGCATGGCTTAACTCACCGACGGCACCCGTTGCGACTGAAAGAATCAACACAGCGCCAAAATATGGGGCGACAGTGGTGCCTAATGCATTAAAGGCTTGGGTTAAGTTTAAACGACTTGAGGCTGTTTCTTCAGAGCCTAGTGCATTTACATAAGGATTAGCGGCTACTTGTAAAATGGTGATACCTGAAGCCAAAACAAACAATGCCCCTAAGAATAACGCGTAAGTTTCCAATGCTGCAGCAGGGTAAAATAAGGCACAACCGATACTAGCAATAACTAAACCGGACACAATGCCTTTTTGATAACCAATCTTTTTAACCAGACTGCCAGCAGGTAATGACACTAAGAAATAAGCGCCAAAAAAACAAAACTGAATCAGCATGGCTTCAGTGTAACTTAATGAAAATACCGCCTTTAGATGAGGGATTAGTATGTCATTAAGACAGGTAATGAATCCCCACATAAAAAATAGTGAGGTTAACGATACTAGTGCGAAACGGTAACTACCGTCGCCAGTACTGCTAACTGTTGTTGAACCCGTTGGAATAGCTGAAGCCATAATATGAACTCTCTTGTTATCGTTGTTATCACCAATTACTAGCATGTCTACTGGCAACTGAATCTTGTTATTAAAAACCTACAACACATATAAAAACAGCAACCGATTAAGCTGCTGTTTTATCGTTACATTATTTAATTAATGCGAAGAAACTTCCAAATGCGTTTAATGTTAGTTTAGCATCAGCTTGCAAAGATGCAGACTCAAGACCGTGATCATCTTTAACTGCAACAATGTCATATGCAGAGGCATCAAATGTATTGGCACTATTATCTAAGTTAAATACTACCAGCATTTTTTGAGTTTCAAAGGTACGTACAAATACCAAAAGGTTAGAATCCACATCAATAAAGCTAATATCACCCATCACCAATGCAGGATATTGCTTACGCCATTTTAAAAAGCGGCGATAAGCATGTAGATTGGATTGTGTATCTGCTTCTTGAACATCTGCAGCCATAGCTTTATGTGCAGCAGGAATAGGTAACCAAGGTTTACTGCTGTCAGAAAAACCCGCTTGTTGATGATCTTTCGACCACGGTATTGGGGTTCTGCAGCCATCACGGCCTTTAAACATTGGCCAGAAGGTAATCCCAAATGGATCTTGCAGCTCACTGAACTCAATAGGCGCTTCCGTTAAGCCTAATTCTTCACCTTGATAACTGCATACGCTGCCTCGCAGCGAAAACAACATCGCATTGAGCATTTTAACCATGGCGGGATTAGTTTCACCTTTGCCCCAGCGGGTCGCAACGCGTTGCACATCATGATTACCTATAGCCCAGCACGGCCAACCGTCACCAATACTGGCTTCCAGTTCTTCAACTGTTTGGCGAATATAAGCCGCGCTAAAATCATTGGTTAATAGCTCAAAACTATAGGCCATATGCAAACGATCATCGCCTTGGGTATATTCAGCCATGGTCGCTAAAGAATCTTCTGCTGACACTTCGCCTAAAGTCACGGCGCCTGGGTATTGATTAATAAGTGCGCGCAGCTCTTCAATAAAGCCGACAGTTTGTGGACGGGTATTATTGTAATAATGATATTGGTAGGCATAAGGGTTATCTTCACTAAAGCCACGACCTTGGCGTTGATCTTTGGGTTTAGCTGGATTATCACGCAGATGCTCATCGTGATAGCAAAAAGTAATCGCATCTAAGCGGAAACCATCAACGCCTTTTTTAAGCCAAAAATCGACATTTTCAAGCACTGCAGCGCGAACTTCAGGGTTATGGAAATTTAAATCAGGCTGACTTTTTAGGAAGTTATGCAAGTAATATTGCTGACGACGCGGCTCCCACTCCCAAGCACAACCACCAAAAATAGCTAACCAGTTATTAGGCGCGGTGCCATCTTCTTTAGGGTCGGCCCAAACATACCAATCAGATTTGTCGTTATCACGACTTAATTTACTTTGTTTAAACCAGGCATGCTCGTCAGATGTATGACTTAATACCTGATCGATGACTATTTTGATATTGAGCTTATGTGCCTTTTCAATCAGTTCGTCAAAGTCTTCCATTGTGCCGAACATAGGATCAACATCGAGATAATCACTGATGTCGTAACCAAAATCTTTCATTGGCGACTTAAAAAAGGGCGATATCCAGATTGCATCAACATTCAAACTAGCAATGTAATCAAGTTTGGTAATTATTCCTTGTAGATCACCGACTCCGTCGCCATTTGAATCCATTAAGCTTCGTGGATATACCTGATATATCACTCCGCCGCGCCACCATGATAACTGACTCATTACTCGCCCTCTGTAATAAAAGCATTAACCATATAGCTACCTCACCCATGGTTAACCCTATGTTGCGACCTAGTAACTGGTCGTCATTATTATTTAATTGCCTCGAGGATACGTGAATAGTGAAATCAGGTTCAATAGAGCTGCATACGTATGCAAAGAATTAATACGAATTTTAAAAATACAAACCAAGCACTTAAATGCTAATATTCAATAACTTAACCAATACATAAACTATCTTTTGAATGTTAAAAAAAAGTAATAAAGTGGCCATTTAAAGTCTACAAAAGCTTTGAATACGTATGCATAACGTTGTCGATGAAAGAATGCTAGGAGTAGTATCTTTACTGTTCCGCAACAAAGTGGAAATAAACCTCAGCGCTTATGCAGTCATTTAAGCAAGCTGAAGTAAAAATACTATAAAGACTGTAATTATAAATAATAGAAATCTAGCAGCTCGACCTTATAAAAAGGGCTGCTGGCCATTCAGAAGGGGAAAGATGGATGTCGCTATTTAAACCAAGCTTACTAACGTTAGCAATGGTAGCTGCCAGTACAAGTATGTACGGTTACGCTGCAGAAGCAGAAGATGTTGCAACTGCTGATGAATCAATTGAAGTATTAAAAGTCACTGGTATTCGTCGTAGTTTAAAAGAATCACAATCATTAAAAATGTCTTCATCTTCAATCGTTGAAGCTATTTCTGCAGAAGATATCGGTAAATTACCTGATGTCAGTATCGCAGAATCACTTGCACGTCTACCAGGTGTTTCGGCTCAGCGCCTTGATGGCCGCGCAAACGTCATTTCAATCCGTGGCATGGGGCCGGATTTCACTACCGCGACACTTAATGGCCGCGAACAAGCGTCTGTTAACGATAACCGTGGTGTTGAATTTGACCAATACCCTTCTGAATTATTAAATCGTGTTGTGGTATACAAAACACCTGATGCAACCGTTATGGCTCAAGCTATTGGTGGCACGGTTGATATGCAAACAATCAGCCCGCTAACCCATGGTGAACAAACATTCGCTATTGGTTTACGTGGTGAAATGAATGACCTTGGTGCGTTAAATAGCGGTTCTGATGATACCGGTTACCGTGGCAGTATTTCTTATATTGACCAATTTGCTGATGACACTATTGGTATTGCATTAGGTTATGCACGCATGATGTCGCCTAACCAAGAAGAGCGCTGGCAAGCATGGGGTTACCCAGAAAATGCTGCCGGCGACAGTGTATTAGGTGGTGCAAAACCTTTCGTTCGTTCATCAGAACTTGAGCGTGATGGTGTTTTAGCTGTATTTGAATATGCGCCAAATGATTTCTACCAAACAAAAGTTGACCTTTACTACTCTAAGTTTACTGATGACCAACGTTTACGTGGTATTGAAATCCCAGCTGCTTGGGGTGCTAACGGTGGTATCGAAGCAACTAACATTGAAAATGGTCTTGTTACTGAAGGCGTCATTCGTGGCGCTGAAGTAGTAGTACGTAACGATGTCAACAAACGTGATGCTGAATCGCTATCAGTTGGCTGGAATAACAAATTTCAAATCAATGATAACTGGAATGTTGAAGCTGACATCGGTCTATCTAAAGCCGAACGTACTGATATTGGTATGGAAAGCTACAGTGGTACCGGTCGTGGCACAGGCGTTGGCGCAGTTGATGATTTAGGCTTTGCTTACAATGGTGATGGTAGCTACAACTTTACTCACGGTTTGGATTACTCTGATCCAAATGTCATCAAGCTAGGCGATCCGCTTGGTTGGGGTAGCCCACTGGGAGCGAATACTCAAGACGGCTTCATTAACAAACCAGAAATTGAAGATGAATTACAGTCTTTCCGTTTAGCTGCTGAATATATTTTTGATGACAGTGCGATTCGCAGTGTGAAATTTGGTGTGAATTACACTGAGCGTGAAAAATCAAAATTAGATAAAGGCTACTTCCTAACCCTTAAAGGTTATGATGGCACCGATCCAAACTATGTTATGACGGTCCCTGATAAATACCTATTAAGATCAACTTCACTAGACTTTTTTGGTATGGGTGACGTATTAAGCTATGACTCATTAGCTTTTTACAATGACGGTAACTACATTGAAACAGACGTAGCCGATGTTGATGCTAGCCGTGCAGTTAACTCATGGGATGTCAGTGAAGAAGTCACTACTGCATTTGTAATGGCTACTATTGATACTGATGTTTACGATATACCTTTTACAGGTAACTTCGGTGTTCAAGCGGTTCAAACAGACCAAAGCTCTAATGGTACTGCGTCTACGTTAGAAAATGGCGAACTGGTTACTAACGCCAACTACGACAGCGCATCTTATACTGAATGGTTACCTAGCTTTAACTTAGGTTTTGAAGTTGCTGAAGGCCAAATGTTGCGCGTATCTGCAGCTCGTACCTTGACCCGCGCTCGTATGGACCAAATGAACTCCAACATTGGTTATAGCTATGAAGCTAATCCAACTGACGGCGTTAACTGGTCAGGTAATGCGGGTAATACTCAGTTGCGCCCATGGTTAGCACGCCAGTACGATATCAGTTACGAAAACTACTTCAGTGATCAAGGCTACTTTGCATTAGCGGTATTCTATAAAGACTTAGAAAACTACACTTATAAGCAAACAGCATTTATTGACTTTACCGACATTGTTCCACCTCAAAACCCAGGTGATAACCCTGTAGGTCGATTTGAGCAATGGCAAAATGGTCAAGGCGGTTATGTTCAAGGTATTGAAGCGTCATTCTCTATGGACTTTGGTATGTGGGCTGATGCGCTAGAAGGCTTTGGTACGGTATTAAGTGGTTCTTACAACGACAGTGAAGTTAAAGAAACGGCTGATAGCGAGCCAACAACTTTACCTGGTCTTTCAGAGAAAACCTTCAATGCGACGGTTTACTATGAAAACTCAGGCTTTGAAGCACGTGTTAGCTCACGCTACCGTAGTGACTTCTTAGGTGAAGTAACCGCAATCAGCTTAACCCGTCAAAATGTTAATGTTAAAGCTGAAACCGTAGTAGATGCGCAAATTGGTTATGACTTCTCTGAAAGTGGTATTGATGCCCTATATGGTCTATCAGTGCTATTCCAAGTGAATAACTTAACTAACGAGCCATTCACGTCATACACGGGTGAAGATGCTCGTCATGTACGTGATTACCAAAATTACGGCCGTAACTTCATGCTAGGTGCGAACTACAAGTTCTAATCTTAGTGTAGAAATAAAGCCTCTGTAACCTGTTACAGGGGCTTTTTTACTTTAAAAACAATAAAAATATAAGGCGATTACCATGAATAATAACAAGATCAAAAACATTGTAATTGTTGGTGGCGGCACTTCGGGCTGGATGACTGCTGCCATGCTGGCAAGGTTATTCAAACACCAGCTTAATATCACTTTGGTTGAATCAGAAGATATCGGCACCATTGGTGTCGGTGAAGCGACTATTCCGCCACTGCAAATATTTAATAATGTTTTAGGCATTAAAGAGTCAGACTTTATTAAGCAAACCCAAGCCACTTTTAAGCTGGGCATTGAGTTTGAAAATTGGGGCAACCAGCAACAAAGCTACATGCATGCTTTTGGCAATATCGGTAAAGATATTGGCTTTACTCAGTTTCATCATTATTGGAAAAAATCTAACCCAACCGATGTCAATCAATTCTGGGATTACTCATTAAATTACCAAGCAGCTAAAAATAATAAATTCTCCATAATGGACCAGGTACAAGGTTCGCCCTTAGCTGGTATCACCCACGCTTATCACTTTGATGCCAGCCTCTACGCTAAGCTATTACGTAACTACAGTGAAAAGCTGTCAGTTAAGCGTATCGAAGGCTTAATCACCTCCACAACCCTTGCCAATGACGGCAGCATTGAATCCGTGTCATTAAAAGATGGCCAGATAATTAGCGCTGAATTTTTTATCGATTGCTCAGGCTTTGCTGCATTATTAATTGAAAAGCAATTAGATGTGGGTTATGAAAACTGGCAGCATTGGCTGCCCTGTGACAGTGCTTATGCCGTACCTTGTGAACGAACTGAAGCATTAACCCCCTATACTCGCTCTATCGCCCATGATGCAGGTTGGCAGTGGCGTATTCCGTTGCAACACCGTACTGGTAATGGCTTAGTTTATTGCAGTCAATATTTATCTGATGAGCAAGCCAAAGCGTTATTGCTTGAAAACCTCGATGGAAAACCGCTGGCAGAGCCCAGAAAAATCAATTTTAAAACCGGACGCCGTGAAAAGCAGTGGCATAAAAACTGTGTTGCCATTGGTTTATCAAGCGGCTTTTTAGAGCCACTTGAGTCCACCAGCTTACATTTAGTTCAATCAGCCATCATACGTCTGTCTAAGCTGTTCCCCCACAATGGCGTTCAGCAAGCTAATGTTGATGAGTTTAACCGCCAATCAAAACTTGAGTTTGAACAAATTCGTGACTTCATTATTTTGCACTATCACCTGAATCAAAAAGACTCACACCATGATTTATGGCAGCAATGCCGTGATATGGCGATACCTGACAGCCTTAAACAAAAAATTGAACTATTTAAAGCCACTGGCACTGTCAGTCGCTACCAAGATGAATTGTTTACAGAAGCTGCTTGGATACAGGTAATGCTCGGCCAAGGCATTATGCCTAATGACTATAACCCGTTAGCTAATAGTGTAAGTGATGCTGACTTACATGATTATCTGGGCAATATTAAGCAAATCATCAATAGGGCTGTTGCTGCTATGCCGTCTCATCAACAATTTATTGATAAATTGTAATTTCATCAAAGGTAAACTTATGACTATTAGAAAACTTGCTCCGCTAGCCTTGATGGTTAATGTATTAATGACTAGCGCTGCTGCTACTGCTGAAATCAATAATGTCACCGTTGAACCACAATCTTGGTGGGCTGATATGCAAAACAGTCAATTGCAGTTATTAGTCTATGGCGAAGGTATTAGCGCCTATGAGGTCAAACTTGTTGAATCTGCCAATGTGGCACTTAAAGCGGTTCATCAGTCAGCAAGTAACAATCATCTTTTTATCGATTTAGACTTAAAGGATGCAAAGCCGCAAACCATTAAAATAGGTTTGTTTGATAACAATCAGCTAGTTCAAACCCTTGAATACCCTATTCAGGCCCGAGCGGCAGATTCACGCCAGCGTGAAGGGTTTTCTAACAAAGATGTTATTTACCTCATCACTCCTGATCGTTTTGTAAATGGTAATCCTGACAACGATAATCACCCAGACATGTTAGAAACAGCCAATCGTGACGATAAAGATGGCCGACATGGTGGTGATATTCTCGGTATTCGTCAGTCACTACCCTACTTCAAAGATCTAGGTATCACACAGTTATGGATAAACCCGCTGCTTGAAAATAACCAAGCCCAGTATTCCTACCATGGTTACTCCACCACTAATTTTTATAAAATTGACCCACGTTTTGGTAGCAACGAAGAATACAAATCCTTAGTAGAAGAAGCGAAGCAGTTTGGTATTGGTATTATTAAAGATGTGATTGTTAACCATATGGGTTCGGGGCATCGCTGGATGGCTGATTTTCCAACTTCAACTTGGATAAATGGCCAACAAAAATGGCAACAAAACCCTCAAGACATCATGTATACCAGCCATCGCAGAACCACAGTTCAAGATCCATACGCTATGCCATCTGATACTGCAGAATTCGAAAATGGCTGGTTTACTGACACCATGCCTGACATGAATCAAGGTGATCAGTTTATGGCAAAATACTTAATTCAAAACAGTATTTGGTGGATTGAATATGCCGGCCTCAGTGGTATTCGCGAAGACACCTACTCTTATGCAGATAAAGGCTTTTTAACCACTTGGTCAAAAGCCATTATGGATGAGTATCCCAACTTTAATATTGTTGGTGAGGAATGGAGCGATAACCCCATTACAGTAAGCTACTGGCAGGCGGGTAAACACAATGCTGATGGCTATGTCTCACATACCCCGAGCATGATGGACTTTCCACTTTATGAGGTGCTCATTAAAAGCTTAACTGATGAAGAAAGTTGGGGTAGCGGACTTATTAATCTATATGAAACGCTCGCCAATGATGTGGTTTATGCCAAGCCTACTGATTTAGTTTTATTTGAAGGTAACCATGACACTAACCGTTTATACAGTCTGATGAACAATGACCTAGCCCTGTATAAAATGGCCATGGCCTATGTGTTAACCAGTAACCGCATTCCGCAAATTTTCTACGGTACCGAAGTTTTGATGCAAAGTCCGACAAAAGATCGTAATGACGGTTTAGTTCGCAGTGACTTACCCGGCGGATTTGCTGAAGATAAACTCAGTGTATTCAAGCCATCGTCTTTGTCCGCCCAACAACAAGATGCGCTTGCCTTTAATCGCGCGCTTTTAAACTATCGTAAAAACTCATTAGCGATACAACAAGGCAGCCTTAAACACTTTGCTCCTAAAGAGGGTGTTTACCTGCAAGCCCGTGAATATAATCAAGCAGGCAACAAAGAGAGTTTATTGATTATTTACAATAAAAATCAGCAAGAATACCAGCTTGATTTAAGCCGTTTCGCACCAGTGATTAAACAACATACTGTGGCTAAAGATATCATCACACAACAAACGTATTCATTAACTAAGCCGCTCACATTAAAAGAAAAAGGTGTCATTATTCTTAAGTTAATCAAATAACGGTTAAACTCTAGATCATAACTAAAGCTTGTTAATCTCCTTTAGTTAAATAATATAAATCTGCCACGAGAAGCATATGTATTTACAAAAATTCAGCGTAAGTTTACCGATAAAATTGGGCCTGGTATTAACGGGAGTCAGTATGGTTATTGCTGGTTGCGCCACAGATAAAGCCAGTATTAATGAGACGGTTAAACAGAGCGGTACTGAGCAGCTAAGTGCTGCTGCACAACCTTTAACCGGTAAGCCGGTGGTTTATCAGGTTTTTACCCGTCTTTATGGTAATACCAACACTACCAATAAGCCTTGGGGCACTATACAAGACAACGGTGTCGGCAAGTTTAGTGACTTTACCGATATTGCCCTGCAAGACATTAAGTCATTAGGGACAACCCATGTCTGGTATACCGGCGTACCCCATCACGCATTGATCAATAATTACACTGACATAGGGATCAGTAATGACGACCCAGATGTGGTAAAGGGCCGCGCTGGCTCACCTTATGCGGTAAAAGATTACTATAACGTTAACCCTGACTTAGCTAATGACCCGGCTAACAGATTAGCTGAATTTGAAGCGCTTATATCACGTACTCATCAAAACGGCATGCAGGTGATTATCGATATCGTGCCTAACCATGTGGCTCGCCAATATCAATCTGCCCCACAAAATTCGCCGCTTCCAGCTAATCGCAACTTTGGTGAGCAAGACAATACCGCTGTTGAATACGATAAAAACAATAACTTCTATTATATTGTCGGTGAGAGTTTCTCTGTTCCCGATGCCAAAGATAACTATCAGCCCTTAGGCGGTGAGTCTCATCCCCTCGCTGACGGTCAGTTTATTGAAACACCAGCTAAATGGACCGGTAATGGCTCACGTTTAGCCAAGCCAGACGCCAACGATTGGTATGAAACCGTTAAGGTTAACTATGGCGTTAAGCCTGATGGCAGCTACGACTTCCCTACTCTGCCAAGTGAATATGCCCAGATGTCTTCTGCGCAGCATTACCAATTTTGGCAGACTCAACCACTGAGCGATATCCCTGATTCTTGGGTTAAATTTAAACACATCACCGAATTCTGGCTAGCAAAAGGCGTTGATGGCTTCAGGTACGATATGGCCGAAATGGTGCCAGTTGAATTTTGGAGTTATCTCAACAGTAATATCAAACACCTAAACCCCAATGCTTTTTTACTTGCTGAAGTCTATAACCCAAGTCTTTACCGTGATTATATTCATTTAGGAAAGATGGATTATCTGTACGATAAAGTCGATTTATACGACACATTAAAAGACATTATCCATGGTAAAAAGTCGACGGCTGAGATTGCAGCCGATCAAGCAAAAATTGCAGATATTGAGCAGCACATGCTCAACTTTTTAGAAAATCATGATGAGCAGCGAATTAATACTGGCGACTTTGCTGGCAGCGCCGAAGCCGCCTTGCCTGCGATGGTGGTGTCTACCACCATAAGTCGCTCACCGACCTTGCTTTATTTCGGTCAAGATGTCGGTGAAAAAGCCGAGCAAGATGCCGGTTTTGGCCAAGCCAGCCGTACCAGTATTTTTGATTACGTTGGCGTACCGGCCCATCAACGTTGGATGAATAACGGCAAATTTGATGGCGGTCAATCAACGGATGCTGAAAAAGCACTGCGCAAATATTATCAAACCTTGGTTAACTTAAGTCACACGGCGCCAGCCCTGCAAGGTGAGTACTTCGAGCTTGATACTATTAACCGTTCCGCTAGCCAAAAAACCAATCAACAAGGCTATAACGATAACACCTTTGCTTTTAGCCGTTATAACGACGAGCAGTTTATGCTGGTAGTCAGTAATTTTAGCGACAGCCAAGCTACGAGTATCAACTTACACCTACCTCGAGCATTAATCACTAAAGCCCAAATCAAGGATGGTAGCTATCAATTAGATGACTTGCTCACCATTGGTGCTAACGAAAATCATCCTATGAATGTGGTAAAGCAACAAGCTAGCATAGCGATTAATCTGCAACCACTAGAATCTCAAGTGTTAGTTATTAACTGGTAATCAACACCTGCTCGGAAGAGCCGAGCTCATTGTAACGGTCAAATAAAAGAAACCTGCAATAAAAAGACTTATTGCAGGTTTTTAGGCTAGTTACTCAAATAGTCAGTTAAAAGCAATTCTTACCATGGATAAACGTCATTTAAATTAAGGTGTTTTGTTATAGATAATGGTAACCCTAGTACTTAAATCGTTTCGAATAATTATAAACAACAAAAAACTAAAATACTTAATCGAGAATATTATACATAACCAGCATATCTTTAACTTATCAAAAGCTAATTGATGCTTTACCCATTTTAGCTTATGCCCCACCATCATTTCAGGTTATAATATTTATTAAAGGTTCAATTAAACTTTCAAGCTATATAATCTAAACTATGTAGCCCTTTTATGAATTTAGTTGAACACATCCACAATAGGATTTAAATTTTATAACTAAAAGGCCTGATAATGTTTTTGATGAACTTTAAAGATAGGTGGCGAGCAACAGAACTCAGTCGCGCAATAGAAGTTACACTTAAATCACAGCCAGTTTGGTTGCAATCATCCAATTCAGCTAAGTCAATTGAGTCAATCTGCAATAAATTATCAGTCATGGTCATACATGACTATAGAAGACTTGATGTGATCCCTAAACAACTGACTGAAAAAGATTTATTAACAGTATTCTTCAATGGGTTTAGTATACTGATTAATAAAAACTTAACTGGTGAAACTTTGGTTACAGAGGAATCCGCCATCATAGATCTTGCAAGAGATTTTGCAGTCCATGTTGATTTAGCCCATGACCAACAGTTAATAAACCATGCCGAAGCAGTTATTCAATTATCACATAACTTGACTAAAAAAATACGGCATACAAACCAAAATATTCACAATTAATTTATTTATTAACTTAATATTCACCTTGAGGTTTAATTGATAAATGTTTTGATACAGTCTTAAAAACATCAATTAATTTAAATCATAAAAACAAACGAATGTCTTTTTATTTAATTGAACTCAAAACAAAACAAAACCTTAGACTTATACAGCGTCATCAATCGAAATTAACAATGAACACAACTTGAATATACTTTAAAACTTTACAACAAAACATAAAGTCATCTTTATAAAAACCATCTTAAGTCTTAAGCTACAATTATTGCAATGTAATTTCATTTATTACAAATAACACTTCTATATATCCACATTTAATAATTACATAATATGAAACCTCATTTTATGTAATTGAATTAACCTCTCGTCCCTAATTAAGCTTTCAAAACATCTTTGAGCTACACCCTTTGAATACGTATGCAATAAATTGCCGCTAAAGGCTCAAGCGCTCTAGTATGTAAGAATTAAATAATAACAACAATATGGAGCCTTCATGCTCATAGCCACAGCCGCAAACTGCCTTCAGCGTTCAGTTCAATGTCAAAAACACACTCATCAGAACATGAGTTTTAAGCTTACGGCCTTATCAATAATTATTGGCTTGTCAGTAGCAGCTACCACTAGCGATGTCAGTGCTAAAACTGTTTCAATAACGTCACCAGATAACAATATTACCGTCAGCTTATCTGATGATGCTGATAGACCAGAATATAGCGTCACCTTTAACGGCGAACAGGTAGTAAACGCATCTCGAATGGGTTTGGTTTTTGAGTCTTTGGGAGAATTTGGCAGTGGTTTTAAGATCAGTAAATCTGCCACTGACAGCAATCAATCGCGCTGGCAACAACCTTGGGGCGAACGTGAATGGATTGAAGATCATCACAACAAACTTACCACCAGCTTTAGTAACGGCAATTACAATTTTATCGTAGAATTTAAAGTATTTGATGATGGTTTAGGCTTTAGATATCAAGTGCCAACACAAAAAGGCCTTGCCTCAAAATCCGCCTTAAACATTACCAATGAACTAACTGAGTTTTCAATTCCTGATGCCCATAATGCGACTGCTTGGTGGATACCGGGGCGCGGCTGGAATCGATACGAATACTTATATAACACCACCACGGTAAACAAAGTCGACCGTGCTCATACCCCCTTCACTTATAAACTCGCTTCAGGCACTCATTTAAGTATTCACGAAGCGGCGCTAACAGATTATGCCGCTATGGTATTAGATCAACGCCGTGATGGCACCTTAAAAGCCGACTTAACCCCATGGTCTGATGGCATCTTAGTCAAAACTAAACCTGGATTTACTACCCCATGGCGAACCATTCAAATTGCCGAAAAAGCCACTGGTTTACTCAATTCAGATTTAATCCTTAACTTAAACGAACCTAACAAGCTCGGTGATGTGTCGTGGGTTGAACCAGGTAAGTATGTTGGGATTTGGTGGGGAATGCATCTTAATGAAAATACTTGGGGTTCAGGTGATAAACATGGCGCAACGACCAGCGAAACCAAACGTTACATGGACTTTGCTGCTAAGTACGGCTTTGACGGCGTATTAGTTGAAGGCTGGAATGTCGGCTGGGATGGCAGTTGGTTCCATAATGGCGATGTGTTTAGCTTTACTAAACCATATGATGATTTTGATATTGATGCTGTCAGTGAATATGGCGCTAAACAAAACGTGCGCTTAATTGGTCACCATGAAACCTCAGGTTCTGTAACGAATTACCGTAATCAAATGAGTGATGCTTATGATTTATATAAAAAGCATGGCGTAACTCAAATCAAAACGGGTTATGTGGCAGATGGGGGTGACATCAAGCGTGTTGATGAAAACGGTATTACCCGCCATGAATGGCATGATGGCCAGTTTATGGTGAATGAATACCTGCACAGTATTACCGAAGCCGCAAAGCGTGGCATTAGTATTAATACTCACGAACCCGTTAAAGATACTGGTCTGCGCCGCACCTATCCAAACTGGATTGCCCGAGAAGGCGCCCGCGGCCAAGAATTTAACGCTTGGGGAACTCCGCCCAATAACCCAGAACATACAGCGATTTTACCTTTTACTCGTATGCTGTCAGGGCCAATGGATTTCACTCCAGGGATATTTAATCTCGCACCAGAAGGCTTAGATGCGGTTAATCGGGTGCAAACAACATTAACTAAGCAACTCGCTTTGTATGTAGTGCTTTATAGTCCAATTCAAATGGCGGCGGATTTACCACGTAATTATGTTGAACGCCTTGACGCCTTTCAGTTTATTCAAGACGTTCCCACTGATTGGAGTGAGAGTATTGCGGTTGCTGGTGAAGTCGGTGATTTTGTTGCCTTTGCGCGTAAAGACCGTCACTCTGATGATTGGTATCTTGGCGCACTCACTGATGAACAAGCCCGCAGTTTTGATGTTGTATTATCATTTTTAGATAATAACCAACAATATGAAGCACAAATATATCGTGATGGCGATAAAGCGAACTGGGAAACCAACCCATATGATTACGTCATTGAAACGACAAAAGTGACTTCGAAAGACAATCTGTCACTGGTATTAGCAAAAAGTGGTGGTACTGCGATTCGTTTTAAAGCCTTAAATTAAAGCCTTTTAAAGCGCTTTAAAGACAAAACACAACAATTTTACCCCAATAAAACCTGATGTATTGCAATGTTCACTTTTTGTGTTCATTGCCATCAGGTTTTTGTTCATTTACATTGACCTACCAAATATCGGTTAATGCGCTATTTACCCCCTTCCTGTTACAAATATGATCAGCTTTCGTTGTGCATAAATGATGAATACGTATGTAATTGGTTGTGCCTAAATCCGACACAAGGCTAATATGAAACCTGCTAAATTTCTCCTCTGCTTGTGTGGATGAAATGGGCTAGGTCGTTACTGGCGCATCACCTTCATCGGATTGTGTCAGGTTTTAAGTGCCTTTTTTTACTTCAGCCTTTTTGAAGTGCAAACCAGGTCTTTGGCGAATACCCGTCTTAGGGAGATGTGTATTCGCCATTTTTTTACCTAGTACATTAGCAAACGTGATAATAAGAGTTCAGCCATGAAGTTGAACGACCTATAAAAAGGAAGATACATGTCTACCGATACGATTAGTCAAACATCGACAAATACTCAGCAGCGTCAGCAGCCAGAACTCAACTTTTGGCAAATCTTTAATATGTGCTTTGGTTTTTTGGGGATCCAATTCGGTTTTGCACTGCAAAATGCCAATGTCAGCCGTATTTTCCAAACGCTAGGTGCTGAAATTGACGAAATTCCTATTCTTTGGATAGCTGCTCCGCTGACTGGACTCATAGTCCAACCAATTATCGGTTATTTAAGTGACAACACCTGGAACGGGCTTGGCCGTCGTCGCCCGTATTTTTTAATTGGCGCAATTTGTACCACGCTGGCGTTATTTGTCATGCCGCACTCTCCTACTCTGTGGATTGCTGCCGGTATGTTGTGGATTATGGATGCATCAATCAACATCGCTATGGAGCCATTTCGTGCTTTTGTCGGCGATAACTTACCTAAGAGTCAACGCACTCAAGGCTATGCGATGCAAAGCTTCTTCATCGGCATTGGCGCGGTTGTTGCCTCTGCACTGCCTTATATTCTTACCAATTACTTTGATGTTGCAAACACAGCACCTGCTGGGGAGATTGCCGACTCAGTTCGTTATGCCTTCTACTTTGGTGGCGCAGTATTATTCTTAGCTGTCGGCTGGACGATTGTTAGCTCTAAAGAATATTCGCCAGAAGAAATCAGTGCCTTCCATGCACATGAACAAACCGCTAAGCAAGAAGACCGTATTGATGAAACTCGCAGCCGCACCGCTACGCAATATAAAACAGCAGCACTGGTTTGGATGACTATTGGTGCGATATTTACTGGGTTAGTTTATGGACTCGGTTGGGACAAACAGTTATTTATTCTTAGTATTGGCATCTTTGCTTTTGGCCCATTACAGCTTTATTGCGCTAAGGTACTTGCTGGGGTCAAGGGTAAAAAACGTGACTCTTTAGGTATGGTATTTAACGTCGTTGATGACTTATTTCATATGCCTAAAGCCATGCATCAACTGGCTATAGTACAATTTTTCTCATGGTTTGCACTCTTCGCCATGTGGATTTATACCACCTCAGCGGTGACCTCTTATCATTACGGCAGCTCTGATGTTGTTTCACAAGCTTATAACGACGGCGCTGACTGGGTCGGGATGTTATTCGCTTCATACAATGGCTTTGCCGCCCTTGCTGCTGTGATGATTCCTTTTTTAGCTAAAGCCGTAGGGATTAAATTTACTCACACCATCAACTTAACACTCGGTGGACTAGGGCTGATTAGCTTTTACTTTATTAAAGACCCACAAATGTTATGGATCCCAATGATTGGTGTCGGCATCGCTTGGGCCTCTATCTTATCCGTACCTTATGCCATGCTATCAGGCATATTACCGCCTAAAAAGATGGGTGTATTTATGGGTATTTTTAACTTCTTTATTGTTATTCCACAGTTACTTGCAGCAAGTGTTTTAGGTGTTATTTTAAATGGCTTATTCGATGGTGAACCCATTTTTGCGCTAATCACTGGTGGGGTATTTATGATTATTGCCGGTATTGCGGTGTTATTTGTCGATCAACCCAGTTCACAAGCTTAAACAGAAAATCAAAACTCATTAAGTTATAAAAATTATTTAAAAATATTTGGGGAACGTTATTCATGAGCGCAATGTTAAATATTAATAACTCACAAACAATTTGTTTTAAAAAGTCATTTGTCGCTAAGGCGATCAATGCTGCTGTTGTAACGGCTTCATTACTGGCATTATCAGCCTGCTCTGACGCTGAAGTAGCGCCAGAAAAAACCATTGAAACAGCGGCTGAGATCACCACCATTAAGCAAGTTGCTCCCGGCGCTCCGGGTATCGATCCAACCTGGGCATTTTCTGGTAAGACTGGTATTGGCACCTCTTATGAGCCTTATGTAAACGGTCAATACCAAAGCACAGCAGACAACCCAGTCAGCAAAGTCTGGTTTTCCATAGCCCAAGGTGTGCTAACAGAAACCATGTATGGCTTGATCCACAATGCGCAGTTAAAAGAAATGCAGTTCATCATTACTGGTGATGGCTTTGTTGATACTGAAAAAGAAGACACCATCAGTAGCATCGAATATTTACATCAAGATGAACAAGGCCGCCCATTATCATTAGCCTATAAAGTGATTAATAAAGCTAAAAATGGCCAGTACCAAATTGAAAAGCATATTTTTACCGATCCAAACCGTGACAGCATGATGATGAAGGTGATTTTTACCGCTTTTGCTGATGGTATTACCCCACACTTATATGCCAATCCACATGTAGATAATAGTGGCGCCAATGATATCGCCAGTATTGAAAATGGCGCGTTAGTGGCATACACCAATAATGCTGACTCATCAGTAATGACCATCAAATCTGATGTAGAATTTACTCAAGCCAGTGCCGGTTTTGTCGGTAAATCTGATGGATTAGTTGATCTAAAAGACAACGGTCAGCTCAATAACCTCTATAACACCACCAGCAGTGATAACAGTGTTATTGGCAATGTTGCGCTTACTGCTCAATATCCAACCTTAAGCAAATCAGCAGATAACAATACCCTAGAAATGAATATTGCTATCGGCTTTGGTCATGATAAGCAAAGCAGTTTAGCCAATGTCGATGCCACATTGACTAGCGGCTATGACAAGGTATTAAGTGCTTATCTTGGCGATGACAAACATGTCGGCTGGAAAGACTATTTAACTTCGTTGCCAGTGCTTAACGACATGAGTGCTAACACCACTGATAACGGTCAATTACTTTATACCAGTGCACTAGTGTTAAAAGCTCAAGAAGATAAAACCCACGCAGGCGCACTAATCGCTTCACTGTCTAACCCTTGGGGTGACAGTGTTTCTGCAAAGGTGGGTAGCACCGGTTATAAAGCGGTATGGCCGCGTGATTTTTATCAATGCGCTATGGCCTTTTTAGCCATGGGTGACACACAAACCCCAAAAGTGGCTTTTGAGTATTTAAAGAAAGTACAAGTCAGCCAACAAACACCTGAATATGTCGGCACTCCAGGGTGGTTCTTACAAAAAACCCATGTTGATGGTGAAATTGAATGGGTTGGTGTTCAGCTTGATCAAACAGCAATGCCAATAATGCTCGGTTGGAAATTATGGCAAGCGGGCGTATTAACTGATGCTGAAATCAGTCAATGGTATACCGACATGCTTAAACCTGCGGCAGAGTTCTTAGTTACTGGCGGCAATGTAAAACTAGATTGGAATGACACCAGTATTACGCCTCCTAGCACCCAACAAGAACGCTGGGAAGAACAAGCGGGCTTCTCACCTTCTACCACTGCTGCGGTTATTGCTGGGCTGGTAGCCGCCAGTGATTTAGCTAAGCTGGCCAAAGATGAAGATGCTGATAAATACCTACAACTGGCGCGTAAGCTAGAAGCCAGTCTTGAATCAACAATGGTGACGACAACGGGTGAGCTTACTCAGGACAATAAACCTTATTATGTTCGAATCAGCCCAAATGGTAACCCAAACAATGCCGACAAGTTATTAGATAACAATGGCAAACCCGGTCTTGATCAAAGAGTCATTCTTGATGGCGGTTTCTTAGAGCTAGTACGTTACGGCGTGAAAGTCGCTAATGACAGTGTGATTCAAAACAGCGTTATGCTAATTGATAACACAAGCCTTGAGCACAACCTAAGAGTTAAGTACGAATTTAAAGCCAAAGATGGCAGTTTAATTCCTGGCTTTAGACGCTATGGTAACGATGGTTATGGCGAAGATATCACTAGCGGTTTAAGTTATGCCGAAAAAGGGAATACTGAAGACCAACGTGGCCGCGTATGGCCTTTCTTTACTGGTGAGCGTGGTCATTATGAACTGGCGTTAGCTAAAGCCAATGACACTCTGACAACTGAAAGCCATCAAGCGCTTATAAACACCTATGTTCAAGGCATGGAAACCTTTGCCAATGAAGGCATGATGTTACCAGAACAAGCTTGGGACGGTGTGGGTAACCCGACGCGTTATAACTACGCGATGGGCAATGGCACCAACTCAGCGACACCACTTGCATGGACACACGCAGAATACGTGAAACTGGTTCGCTCTATGACAGATAAAGCCGTATGGGACTATTACCCTATCGTGGCTGACAAACTGGCTAAATAACCGCAAAGGTTTACATACATTCAAAAGCCGCAAATAAAATTTGCGGCTTTTTTTATGCACTTAGGCCAAAAAAACGTGCTTAATTGTTGGTATGTCTGACTAAAGTAGTTAATACTATTCTCGCAACAAATTGTTGCAAACCAAACAATAAACAAACAAGGTTAAGGAACAACCCATGGATTGGTATATTAAGGTTTTAAAACAATATTTTGATTTTTCAGGACGAGCAAGACGCAAAGAGTATTGGATGTTTGGTCTAATTAATTTAATTTTCTGCATCGTGTTGATGTTAGCGGATCAAGCTCTAGGCACGGTTTTTATATATTCACTATATTCTATCGCTGTTTTAATACCAGGAATTGCTGTTTCTGTAAGACGTCTTCATGATACAGATCGAACTGGTTGGTGGTTATTAATTGGTTTAATTCCACTAGTTGGTATTATCGCTCTTCTTGTTTTCTTCTGCTTAGATAGTAAGGAAGACAATGATTATGGCGCCAATCCTAAAGCGGTTAACACTGACGTCTAATATCGAACAACGAGTATGATTACAAAGCTAAGTTAGTAAAAAAAAGCATATTGAATTTCAATATGCTTTTTTATTTGCCATATAGAAACCAAGCTCCTGAAGCTAACTCAATTGCTGTTTTAATTTTAAGCCAGCATTTATGAACAGCAAAGTGACACCACCAGCAATGAGTCCAAATAATGCGTTTAACAAGCTTGGCGTAATAGCTTGTAGTATCACGCCAACATAAGCTAACTCTCCCGCCATTACAGCGATATGGCTAATTTGTTCACCTACGATATGAATCCCATGGGTTAAAATGCCGCCACCCACCATAAACATCGCAATGGTGCCAATAATGGTTAAGCCCTTCATTAGATATGGCGCTGCTGCAAGTAGCCAAAAACCGATTTTGTGCCATATTTTTACTAATGTGCCCTCACCTTTTCTTTGGGTAAGGTAAAGGCCTAGATCATCAATTTTTACTATGCCAGCCACTAAGCCATACACCCCTACAGTCATAATTATTGCTATTACACTTAAGGTTAAAAACTGACTCATTAAACTACTTTGAGAAACAACACCAAGGCTTATCGCTATAATTTCAGCAGAAAGGACAAAGTCAGTTCTAATAGCACCTTGAACCTTCTTCTGTTCAAATGCGGCCAAATCTTGTTTTGATTTTTCAACAATTTGTTCATCTGCCACGGACACTTTTTTATCTTTACGATGTACATAACTATGATGCACCTTTTCAAAGCCTTCATAGCATAAAAAGATGCCGCCAAACATCAGTAAAGGGGTTATTGCCCAAGGAATAAAAGCGCTGATGAGTAAAGCGGCCGGGACTAGAATTAATTTGTTTCTAAAAGAGCCTTTGGCTACCGCCCATACCACGGGTAACTCACGCTCTGATGCAACACCAGACACTTGTTGCGCATTAAGCGCTAAATCATCACCCAATACCCCTGCGGTTTTTCTTGCCGCGACTTTACTCATCGCGGCGACATCATCTAATATTGTTGCAATGTCATCGAGTAAAACTAATAAGCTTGCACCCGCCATAATGGCTTCCTTGTCGTTTCTACTAATCAGTTAAAAGCATATTGCCAAACAAGTCCAAAGGTATCAAAATCATTGCCTATACGGGTAATAACACCGGTACTGGCATACACTTTAATACTGTGTTGCTGATTTAAAGCCAATGAGTAAGTCAATCCAAAACGCGAATTATCCTGACTATCATTCGCATCAATACCATTTTTATCCGTTTCACCACCAACAAAATAATTGCCGCTTAACGACAACCATTGGCCACGAGCAATACTGTAAATAATGTGACCTTGAAAAGTATATTGTGGGTCTTTTGAAAGTAAAACCTCATTATAAAATTCATCATTATCACTATAAAAACGAACAGAGCCCATGGCACTGTAATACCAATCGCCTACTTTATAAGAAATACCAATGCCCGGTCTAAATACCCATTGGTTGGCACCAGCATTAATCAGTTTGGTTTCATCATAAGAACCAACAGGAATGCTCAGCTGTAAGCTTGTCCCCATTACGAGTCCTTCACGATATTGCCCAAAGTCTTTTTTTTCAACGGCTGGAGCGCCGTAAAAGTTCCATGTTAGCCGTACATTAGGATCACCATAACCACAACGATCAGCTTCTACAAATTCGCCCAAGTAATTTGCACTGCCTTTCATACAAACTCGTGAAGCAGAAACGTCTAGTTTTGATGAACGGCCCGCAATAGCAAAGCTTGTGGCATAACCCACTACCGCGGCATCAAGTGTGAGCTGGGCATCTTTGAGAGGAACTGAAGGAGATGGCGATAATGCCCCTTCAGAGTGTAAATATCCAAGGGCAACAAAGTGCATGCCAATAGGAATATTGGTGTAACTTCTCGGTTCAAGGTCTTGGGCTTTAATTGATAGTGGAAATAGTAGCAGTACGATGAGTAAGAGGATGAGCAATAGCCAGCTTAATGGCCAGTAAAATAACTGGCGCCAGTAGTGTCGAGTCTCAATGACCAGCAAAAATACACCTTTAAATGTCACATTATTATCCATAATAATTTCAAACCAGCTATGAAATAATAGCTGGTCAAGTGTGAATCCGTCAGTATTTATCTGATTAGCTTTGATCTTGCTCTGCAGTACCACATGATTGACGCACCACTAAATTAGTCGGAATAAGTTGCGGCGCCACTTCTTTCCCTCGAATGAGTTTTAGCAGACTTTCTACCAGGATCTCGCCGGCTAATTTAGTATTTTGCCTAACCGTCGTCAGCGCCGGATTAGCAAAACTCGCCACTGGTATATCATCATAGCCAACCACAACAATATCTTCAGGTACCCTCACACACCGTTGCTTTAAAGCGCGTATCGCACCAATTGCAATTAAATCACTGGCGGCAAAAATAGCGTCAAATGGATGGCCACTATCCAATAAATTAATGGCCGCATCAAAACCTGAGCTTTCAGTGCTAATGGCATCAAACTGAATATTTTTATTGGCTTTAATGCCTACTTTTTTTAATGCATCAACATGGCCTAGATAACGGTCTCTAAATTCTGGGCTATGCTCAGATGCATCACCCAAAAAGGCAATGTTTTGTTTATTTAACGAGATAATATGCTCTGTGGCAATCACCCCACCTTGCTGGTTGTCACAGCCAATTGATAACACTTCTTTGTGGTTAGGCTCTGCGCCCCAAATGACAAAATGGGTATTTTGCTCCAGCAGCTTTTGTAGTTTGTGCCCATAATCCACATAATCGCCATAACCTAATAAAATAATGCCATCGGCTTTATTACTGTCTTCATAATCGGCATGCCAGTCGCTAGAAAGCTGCTGAAAAGATACTAGCAAATCATAACCTTGCTGCGCCGTAGCACGGGTTATAGAGCCTAGCATCGATAAGAAAAATGGATTGATTAATGATTCATCGTTAGTGGGATCTTCACAAATCAATAATGCCAGCGTGTAACTATTTTGAGTACGTAAATTACTGGCGTTTTTATCCACTTTATAGTTAAGTTCTTTCGCAATAGCTTGAATACGTTGCCTTGTTTCAAGATTGACTAAGGGACTATTTCTCAGCGCACGAGAAACAGTCGATTGAGATACACCTGCTTTGTAAGCAATATCAATTGAAGTAGCTTTAGATGTCATATTCGCATCACGCCTTTATTATAGTTTTTTAGGTACTCTGTTATTGTTTATACCTAAAATGACATTAACAATCACCGTTTAATTACTTTTATAAACCTAATTCACTTAACAGATCATCAGCTTCATTTGTAACAGCAACTGCAGCACTTGTTGCTGCCAAATAACCTGCCTGCTTGTTAACACGATTGCCATGGCTTTCAATTAAAGCATCAGGGTCTATATCTTCATCCATGGCAAACTCTTTAAGTTTAATAAACTCCGTTTTATCCATGGCAAATTCAAGATAAAAGATATGATTATCTGCCGTTCTAAAGGTAACTCTTCGAGATACGGCCTCATCTAAATTGGTATCGATTGATATAGTCAGCTCTTTATTGATAGTCAACATTTTAGGCTGGCTTTGACTGATAGAGGTTTGTAATTCCTTAGAAATGGTTTTAATGAAATTACCCAAAATTTGATTCATTAATTCGCCCATCACATTGGCAACATCATCAGATGTATGTGAAATGGCTAGTTCAGATTCAGGCATGCCCATGTTAAGCATGTAGCGACGGTAAATTTCTATAGCCGCTTCTTTGGTAAAATTGATCACCACTAAGCCAGAAAAACCACCATCAAATATAGAAAAACAGCCAAGATCAGGTTTTAAACAGGTGCGAGTGATGTTTTGCACCATACCGGCATGAGTCACTTGACTGTCGCTGGTGCTTGAGAGGACATGGGTTACTGAGTGACATAACTTGAGTAAAATATCATCAGTAGTAACGACTTGCAGAGAATTCATAACAATGTTTGCCTTGTTTTAAAATTGCTTCATTTTAGGCTTATCACTGAACAAATCAAAGCTAAAACATTTTATTAGCAAAAATAAATACCCGCACCAACAAATGCTCAATATAAGCAAATGTTTTTAATGGTTTAGATCAATATAATTAAACCTTTCCCCACCTAAAAATGTATCATTTTGTACGAAACCGTTATTAGCTCACAAAAAACCACATAAATTGTTATTTATATAACAATTTATGACAATATTTTACTCATAAATATTTACCTAAATACATAAGGTCAAAAATGATTTCCTTTTTACGGCAATTAACAATTTTAAAACGCCTTTTTATAATGCTAGGCCTAGCAGCTGTTGGTACTGTCATTTTTGCCAGCTTCTCGATTAATGAGCAGTACAACAATTTATTAAAGCAAAAACATCTACAACTTGATGCACAAGTTTCCACGGCGGTATCGATGCTTGATGCACTGAGCGCCAACAAGCTAACAGTTGATAATGACACTAATGATCATCAAAGATTAGCCGAGCAAGCACTCTCAATTATCAATGATATCCGCTACCTGACAGATGATGCCTATATTGTATTCAACCAAGAAGGCAGCGTAATCAGTTTTCCAGCTAACGAGTCAAATTTGGGCCGCAGCGCAGAGTCATTTATTGCAGCTGATGGCAGCCTGCCCTTTGTTGAGTTAATCACTGAAGCTAAAACAAACACAACTGCCCATTTGGATTATCAAGGCAGTGAAGGATATTCGAGTAAAGTTACAACAATTTTGGCTGAAGCGCATTTTTATCCTCAATGGGGCTGGACCATTATCGCTCAAGCAAGCGCCGCCGATGTAAATGAGAGTATGGGCAGTGTGATTATTAATTACTTAATTATTATGTTGATAATCTCCATCCCAATTTTTGGCTTCTTTTTACTGCTTAATGTATCAATCACTTCACCTATTAATGCAGCCATTGCTGCCATGGAAGATATCGCAAAAGGTGAAGGTGATTTATCTAAGCGCTTAAACAACAGTGGTAATGACGAAGTGGCGAAAATGGCCGATGCCTTTAATGCATTCGTCGAAAAAATTTCAACTATGGTGGCAAATTTAAAACCCTTAGGTACTGAGCTTGATACCGATGCGCAGCAGCTATTGGTGGCCGTGGAAGAATCCAACCAAAGCGCGGAGCTAATACACCGCGAAACCCAAAGTGTTGCCACTGCTGTTAACCAAATGTTAGCCACCACCAATGATATGGCGCAAAACACCTATCAAGCTGCAGATGGTGCCAACAACGTTAAACAACAAGCGCAGCAGTCTCAGCAGTTTATGCAGCAAACAGTGCATGAAACCCAAATACTGGTGACTGAACTTAAAAATGCTGAAAGCGTTACTCATGATTTAGGTAAATCTTCAGTTGAAATCAGCAGCATTTTAGACACCATTGGCGCCATTGCAGATCAAACCAATTTATTAGCATTAAACGCTGCAATTGAAGCTGCGCGGGCCGGTGAAAATGGTCGCGGTTTTGCTGTAGTTGCCGATGAAGTTCGCGCCCTTGCCACCCGTACCCAAGCCTCTACCAATGAAATTAATAAAATTATTTCTCAGATCCACAATGGCGTTGAACATGTCATAAAAAGTAATACTGAAACCCAGTTGCAATCTGAGCAATTACAAACTAAAGCAATACAATCGCAACAAGCCATGACTGAAATCTTAACCGTGATTGCCAGTATCAGTGATATGAACACGCAACTTGCCAGTGCTACCGAAGAGCAGTCACATGTAACCGCCGAAATTAGCCGTAATATCACCACGATTTCAGATCTCACTGAGGTAGCGGTTAAATCCAATGAAACTAATAGCCAAGCCGCGCAGTCATTACAGCACATCAGCCAACATGTGACTCAGACCTTGAGTCAGTTTAAAACATAATTTTTTTTAATTTAAAGCCTAAAAAATACGTAAACCCGCTACTTACACTAGCGGGTTTGCGTTATTATCATTTGTATTATTAATGCTAAGAACGTAACTTCAATGTCCGATAGAATCTATTATGAAAAAACCGTTACCATTATCGCTCCCCATGGCATTCATACGCGACCTGCAGCTTTATTAGTAAAAGCGGCAAAAACCTTTGACTGTGATGTCATTGTCGAATGTAATGGTAAACAGGCCAGTGCCAAAAGTTTGTTTAAATTACAAACCTTAGGATTATATTTAGGTCAATCAGTTAAGGTCTTTGCCGTAGGTGATAAAGCAGAAGAAGCCGTTGAGACAGTGTCTGAATTACTCATCACCTTAAGTTAGTAGGATAAAATTTACAGGAAGTCATATGGCGGTATCAGGTATTGTAGTGTCACCAGGAATAGCATTTGGTAAAGCGATTCATATTAATCTGCACCACTCAAAGGTGGACTACAGATTATTGCCTGTCGCACAAATCCCACAAGAATGTGAAAAAGCCACCAAGGCGATTATCTTCCTAAGTCAATATTTAACTGATTGCCAGCAACACCTTGCCGTAGACAGCGAACACTTTAGCCTGATAGATGCTGACATCATGTTACTGCAAGATGATGATTTGGCCTTAGAACTCAAAAAGTATATCACCCGCTTTCGTTTTTCAGCCGAAGTTTCCATTGAGCGGGTATTTGCTCAACATGCTGATGAACTGGCTCAGCTAGACGACCCTTATATGGCTAATCGCAGTAATGATGTTATTTGCTTAGGCAAAAGGTTGATGGCTGCCGTAAATGGTACCTTGCTGTGGGATGTTTCAAAGTTAACTGAAAATGCCATTTTGCTGGCTGAAGACCTCACCCCTGCTGAATTTGCCACTATTCCACTCAATAAAATTAAAGGCATAGTGCTCAAAACAGGTGGGCTTACCAGCCATACTGCTATTTTAGCCAAGGCGGCCGGTATTCCAGCACTGCTAAGTTGTCAGTTTGACAATTTCAATATAAATGATGGTAGCCCACTTATTTTAGATGGCATTAGTGGTGAATTACACATTAATCCCACTGAATCAATTACCCAGCAACTTCAGCTTAAATCAGCACAAGAAACTCAACGACGCCAAGCACTAAAACAGTATGTGGACCAAGACAGTATCACCCAAGATGGCCATCCTGTGTGCTTACTCGCTAATGTCAGTAGTTTAAATGATGTTAGCCAAATACAAGATGCGGGCGCTGCGGGGATCGGTTTATTCCGCACAGAGTTTTTACTCATGCAAGTGGATAGTGTACCTGATGAAAAACAACAGTTTCATTTATACTGCGATGCGCTGCACAGCTTAAATGGAAAGGTGCTGACCATACGTACCTTCGATATTGGTGCAGATAAAGAAATCCCCTGCCTAAGTCAAGATTATGAAGACAATCCGGCACTGGGCGTACGGGGGATCCGCTACAGTTTGCAACATAAATCGCTATTTAGTACTCAAATTAAAGCAGTGTTACGGGCCGCTAATCATGGCCGAGTTCGGCTATTATTTCCTATGGTCAATCAAATAGAAGAATTAGAGCAAGCATTTGAAATCATAGACTGGTGTAAGCAGCAATTAATTGAAGAGGAAAAAGGCTTTGGTGAGATTAATATCGGCATCATGGTTGAAACACCTGCTGCAATATTAAATTTACCCCACCTATTGCCTAAGTTAGACTTTATCAGTATTGGTAGTAATGATTTAACCCAATACACCCTTGCTGCAGATCGAGGTAACCCTGAGCTGGTTAAGGATTATCCCCCCGTATCACCTGCAATGATCAAATTTATCAAAATGGCGGTTGATGAGTGTAAAGCGCATCAAACCAAAGTCTGCTTATGCGGAGAATTGGCCAGCGAACCCAAACTCATTAGCCTACTGGTGGGTTTAGGCATTGATGAGTTAAGCGTTAACAGTGCCAGTTTATTGGATGTAAAAGCCACTATTTGTAACGGCAATTACGCCCAGTTTACTCAACAAGCTGAGCAAGCATTAACCTTAAGTCATATTAACCAGCTCAACGAATTGTTAAATTAATAACAGCGATAGCGATGTGTTA
The DNA here is from genome assembly GCF_002874545.1 of Shewanella sp. 10N.286.52.C2. NCBI lineage: Bacteria > Pseudomonadati > Pseudomonadota > Gammaproteobacteria > Alteromonadales > Shewanellaceae > Shewanella > Shewanella sp. 10N.286.52.C2. The sequence goes on along the minus strand of NZ_MCTV01000037.1, from coordinate 51,424 downwards.
TCGTTAACTATTTTAAACATCGAAATAATCATAATAAAAGAGGCTGCATGTAATGGGATTTTTAAGCCGTATACGCAGATTAATATCAGGGCAACCGACCTTAACTGGTGGGATCAAAGTCTACGCGCCAATTTCTGGCGAGCTAGTTGATATCGAGAAAGTACCGGATGTAGTTTTTGCCGAAAAAATTGTCGGCGATGGTCTTGCAATTAACCCAACAGGAAAATTCATCCTAGCGCCGATTGACGGCACCATAGGTAAAATTTTTGAAACAAACCACGCATTCAGTATTGAGTCACACCAAGGACTCGAGCTATTTGTGCATTTTGGAGTCGGCACGGTCGAATTGCGCGGTAATGGCTTTAAACGACTCGCAGAAGAAGGCCAACAAGTTAAAGTTGGCGAACCCATTTTAGAATTTGATTTAGACTATCTAACCGATCAAGTTGAAAGCCTGTTAACCCCTGTAGTGCTCGCTAACATGGAAGATGTGCAATATTTAGATAAAGCCCAAGGCGCAGTAATTGCTGGGAAAGACGTAATATTTACCGTTGAATTATAACGTTAGCAGCAACATAATGACTATCACACCACCATACTGGGAAATCAAACAAAAATGAGTAGTAGTGTTATTTTCGGAATAAAGAATTGCGATACCGTACGTAAAGCCCGTAAGTGGTTAGAAGCAGAAAACCAACCTTTTAGCTTTCACGATTTTAGAGAACAAGGTATCGATGCCAAAACCATTACTCAGTGGACTGAATTAACCGACTGGGAATTATTATTCAATAAACGCAGCACCAGTTTTCGCGCCTTAACTGATGCCCAAAAAGACGGCATAGATAAACAAAAGGCCATCAGCTTGATGGTTGAACACCCTACTTTAATTAAACGCCCAGTACTTATCCAAAATGATCAGATCCTTATTGGTTTTAAAGCGGCAGATTATCAAGCGTGGTTTAACTAATGACTCAAGACGTATTAGCATTAACTAAAGAGTTAATTTCTCGCCCTTCTGTGACCCCATTAGATGAAGGTTGTCAAACCTTAATGGCTGAGCGCCTTGAAGCTGCTGGGTTTAACATTGAACCTATGGTATTTGAAGACACCACAAATATGTGGGCAAGACGGGGCACCGAAGCGCCTGTTTTTTGTTTTGCTGGTCACACTGATGTGGTGCCCGCGGGCGATTTAAATAAATGGCACACCCCGCCTTTTGAACCTACGGTTATAGATGACTATATTCATGGCCGCGGCGCCGCAGATATGAAAGGTTCACTGGCAGCGATGACTATTGCTACCGAACGTTTTGTGGCTAAGCATCCCGATCATAAAGGCTCTATTGCATTTTTAATCACCAGTGACGAAGAAGGCCCATTTATCAATGGCACCACTCGCGTTATTGATACCCTTGAAGCTCGCAATGAAAAAATCACCTGGTCATTGGTTGGCGAGCCTTCATCTACCCATAAGTTAGGTGATATTGTAAAAAATGGCCGTCGAGGCAGCTTAACCGGTAATCTTACCGTTCATGGCATTCAAGGCCATGTTGCCTACCCGCACCTTGCAGATAACCCAATCCATAAAGCCTCACCCGCATTAGCTGAGCTTGCGCAAATGCATTGGGATAATGGCAATGAGTTCTTTCCACCAACCAGCTTTCAAATAGCCAATATTAATGGTGGTACGGGTGCGTCCAATGTCATTCCAGGTGAACTAGAGGTGATGTTTAACTTCAGGTATTCAACAGAAGTCACTGCTGAGGAACTAATTAAACGCGTGCTCAACATCTTAGATGCCCATGGATTAAATTATGAAATTGACTGGGTGTTTAACGGCCTGCCTTTTCTAACCGGCGGCGGACCCTTGCTTGAAGCCACTAAAGCCGCGATTTTAGAAGTCACTGGTTATGAAACCGATCCTCAAACAACAGGTGGCACCTCTGATGGACGCTTTATTGCACCAACAGGCGCACAGGTTATCGAGTTAGGTCCGGTAAATGCGACCATTCATAAGGTCAATGAATGCGTGAAAGTCTCAGATTTAGAAGTCTTAGCCCTATGCTATGAGTCTATATTGGAAAAGCTTTTGTGCTAAATGTTGATATCAGCAATCCAGCCCTTTATGGGCTGGACGAATCACAACTTGTCACTGTACAAGGGCATTTACTGACTCAAAAAACCGCTGACGCATTTGGCCAAATGCAGCAACACGCAGTCCTTGATGGTATTGCCATTGAGCTTTGTTCGGCTCACCGCAATTTTGCTAAACAAGCAGCAATTTGGAACGCGAAAGCCCAAGGGAAACGGATTCTTTTAGACCTCAACAACCAAGTATTGGATTGTCAAAACCTCACTGACGATCAACTTGTTGATACGATTTTAAATTGGTCTGCCCTACCCGGCGCATCACGCCATCACTGGGGGACTGACATTGATGTCTATGATGGCAATAACATAAATCGGCAACAACTAAAATTAATTAGTGACGAATACTTGATTGATGGCCCTTGCGGCGCCCTTTCAGTATGGTTGCAACATCATGCTCAACAATATGGGTTTTATTTACCTTATCAAGCCGGGCGCAGCGGCGTGAGCCCAGAACCTTGGCATTTAAGCTATTTTCCTGAATCTAGCCTTTATTTAGCCCAATACGATCGCAAAAGCCTCAAACAACTGTTGTCTAATTCTAATATCTCATTAAAATCAGCGCTGATAAATCGACTCGATGAATTAGTTGACCGCTATGTGTATTTTATTGCAGATGCGCCGAAGTGATTTTAAGCCGGTTAAATCAGTATCAAACACTAGATCTGATGAATTTATCATAGTATCCGCAGATTATTTTTATATTGTTAACCTTTATTGAGACCATTCATGCCTAATCAAAGCCAGACCTTTGCTATTAATGAACAACCGCTACATTTTATTGATCAAGGCCAAGGTCCTGTCATCTTGTTTATCCACGGCTTCCTCAGTGATTGTCAACAATGGCAGCCGCAAATAGAATTATTTAGCCTATCTCATCGCTGTATTGCGGTTGATTTATGGGCTCACGGTCAATCAGGTGCACTACCTAGTGGCACCACATCTTTGGTCACTGTCGCTCAGCATTGCTTATCCTTATTAGCCCATTTAAATATTGATCAGTGTATGGTTATTGGTAATGGTTGCGGCGGCGCTATTGCAGCAGAAATGGTCTTAGCCCAACCTAAAACGATTTCAAAATTGGTCCTAGCCAACAGTTTTATTGGCTTTGAACCACAGGTTAATAGTGCCAAATACCAATTATGGATTGATGAGCTTTGCGCAGCTAAACAGTGCAGTGAAGCACTCGCCGATACGATAAGCAGCCAGTTTTTTGCTGCAACCGATGATTCTCAAACATTAATGGCTAACTTTAACCAACAGCTAATGGGGTTATCAGCTCAACGCATTGAACAACTTGCCTTGTTTGCGCCGTTAGTATTTTATAAACGTGACAGCTTAGAATTAGCAGAGCAATTCACCCTGCCATGTTTAATCCTCGTTGGCTCACAAAATAAACTGCGAACGCCGCTAGAAGCCTATTTAATGCAAGACTGTATTAGCGCCAGTAAACAGCTGCAGATCAGTAACGCTGGTCACATGTGTAATCAAGAACAGGCAGACGAATTCAACCAGCTTTTACACGCTTTTTTATAAAGCCTAAAACAACTAATGTTACTGCTAATAAGCTGCACGACTTGATTAAAAGTTATAATAATTACGCATTTTCATCACCTTATATAGATTAAACAGTACATTGCAATATACTGATATAATAATAAAAATTTATAGTGCAACCAGTACTCCTGTTTGTCCGAGTAAACTTAAAAACGGTTATAAAGCATAAATGAAATTATTAAAGCCTCTTTTTGACAATAATCGCCGCTGGGCTGAACGCATTAGTAAGGAAGATCCTGAATTTTTTGCCCAGCTTGCCCAACAGCAAAATCCTGAATATTTATGGATCGGTTGCTCTGATAGCCGCGTACCTTCAAATCAAATTATCGACTTGATGCCTGGCGAAGTATTTGTGCACCGTAATATTGCTAATATGGTGATCCATACCGACCTTAATTGCTTATCTGTCATTCAATACGCTGTGGAAGTGCTCAAAGTAAAACATATTATGGTTGTGGGGCATTATGGCTGTGGCGGTGTAAAAGCGGCTATGAGCAAAGAGCGTTTAGGCTTGATTGATAACTGGTTAGGTCATATTCGTGATATTTACCGCATACACAACAAAAACCTAGAACAACTTAGCCCACAACAACGTTTTGACCGCTTGTGCGAGCTAAACGTTATGGAACAAGTTGCCAATGTAACCAGCACAACGATTGTTCAAGATGCATGGGACAGAGGCCAAGAAATTGCCATTCACGGCTGGATATATGGCATTAATAATGGACTACTTACAGATTTAGATGTCACGGTAAATAGTGAGCATGCCAATAATGCGCTGTAAAAATGTTGATATGGCCAACGAACCATCTCTGCAGATCAGATAATCTTTACAGAGATTAAACTAAATAGGTAACAACCAAATGCTGACTAAGCTAATTGGTTGTATATAATAAAGCATAAGTTACATTCGGGCTCAGTAGCCCCTTTGTTTAGCGTTTCAGATAAGTAGGATATTGATGAAAGTTACTCTTTTAATCCCAGCAAGATATGGCTCAAGTCGTTTTCCAGGTAAACCACTGGCACACATTAACGGCAAACCAATGATACAGCATGTGTGTGAACGTGCGGCACTCGCTAAAGGGTTAGATAATATCTACGTTGCTACTGATGATGTTCGCATAAAAGACACGGTTGAGTCTTTTGGTGGTCAAGTAGTCATGACCAGCTCTGATGCGGCTTCTGGTACTGATCGCATCAATGAGGCCATTGATATACTTGGATTGGACGACAGTGATTTAGTGATTAATGTACAAGGGGATCAACCGTTAATTGACCCTATTTCAATTGAACAAATGATCAGCTTATTTGAACGCCACCCAGGCGAATTCGAAATGGCGACATTAGGTTATAAAATTGATAAAGACAAAGATATTGATGACCCTATGCAAGTAAAAGTGGTTTTTGATAACGAGTTTAATGCCCTGTACTTTTCACGTTCTCGTATTCCTTTTTGCCGTGATAATGACAGTGAGGATTACGCGGTATACAAGCATATCGGCATTTATGCTTACACCAGTAAATTTGTTAAAGCGTTTGCTAAATTGCCCCTCGGTCGCTTAGAGAACCTTGAAAAACTTGAACAGTTACGAGCCCTTGAATATGGCCATAAGATAAAAATCGCCATCAGCGCTTTCAACTCACCAGAAGTTGATACCCCTGAAGATATCCGTAAATGTGAACAACGCTTAGCTGTTGATTAATCAGCAACTTAATGGTCAAAACACCAGTTAAGGATTATCATGAACGATTTAGAAGTTTGGCTTATTATCATTTTAGTCGTCGGTATTATTGCCAGTAATTTAGCGGTATTAAAATATAGCGCTAAGTTTAAAATGCCGCAGTTTGGTGAGCCAAAAACTAAAACTGATAAAGCTGCAGAAGACGAATCAGTAAAAGATCTTAATACCGACCAAGCGCCAACGGATAAGGGTGATAACGACAAGTAACTCAAGTAATTCAAGTAACTACCGGCTTAAATACCTTATGATGCATCAGGTATGACTCATAGGCTTCAGCCCTGGTAAATTAGCCTGACTTGAACGAAAAAAATAAAAAAAGCGAATGACACTGTTTATATGCAGTAGTCATTCGCTTTTTGTAGTTTTCTCTAAATTTATACAAACTATGCCAGTTGAATTAGAGCAGTAGCTTGGCTCAGTTTTAACAGGTTTTGAGTGTCTATTTAGGATTTTGAAACAGATGAAGTCTCTTTATCTAAAGCTAAACTGTTGTTTTGATTACTACTGTTAGGCCAAGCATTAATCACCGCTTTTACCAGTGACGCTAATGGAATTGCAAAGAATACCCCCCACACGCCCCATAAGCCGCCAAAAACCAACACCGCGGCAATAATCATCACTGGGTGTAAATCCACTGCATCAGAAAATAATATTGGCACCAACACATTACCATCAAGGGCTTGGATTATCCCGTAACCAATCATCACATAACCAAATTCAGGGCTTACGCCCCACTGAACAAAGGCCACTAACGCTATGGGTAATGTCACCAGGGTCGCGCCAACATAGGGGATCAATACGGATAAACCCGTTAGCACCCCTAACAATGCTGAGTAACGCAGTCCCATAATGGCAAAAAATACGTAGCTCACAGTACCAATGATGACAATCTCAATCACTTTTCCGCGAATGTAATTAAAAATTTGTTGGTCCATTTCAAACCAAACTTTACGAGCTAAATCACGATTATTAGGAAAAAAACGTTTACTGCTTTTCAGTAACTGATCTTTATCTTTTAAGAAGAAAAACACCAATAACGGCACTAGAATCACGTATACCATCAATACCAGTAGCGAGGCAGAGTAACCTAAAAGTTGTTTGCCTATATCAAATAAATGCTGGGTATCAACTAACTTTTTAAGCTCTATTACCATGGCATCAATTTGTTCAATGCTGACATATTGTGGGTAATCAACCGTTAATGCCTTAAGTGACTGCATCCCGGTATCGATCATTATCGGTAAGTCCGTAGCTAAGGCAACTCCTTGACGCCATAAGCTAGGGATAAGCCCAAATGCGACTAATACCATAAGGCCGACAAATAACACTAAGATCAGTGAGGCGCCGACTGTGCGATTAATACCAAATTTCGCTATTTGCGCCACAGGCCATTCAAGTAAAAAAGCTAAAATGAGTGCTACAAACAATGGCGCAAGTAAGCCACCAGCAAAATATATTAATAGCCCGATCCCCAATAAAATAAATAATAATGTAATTGCATGTGGATCACTAAAGCGCGCTTTATACCAATCACCTAAAAATGAAAGCATTTTGTTCCTTAAACAGTGTCACAGAAGACTGAGTCATATTAAGAGTTAACTAATCTTAAGTCAGCCTAATTATTCAGTTAAATTGTTACCTTTCGTAACCATAAAAGACAGAGAGTTAGGGCTTTCATCAGTTATTTTGAGCTGATAACCCATTTTTTTTAAAAACTGCGGAACATCTCGACGTGAACCAGAGTCAGAGATACTGAAAGATAGCGATTCACCGAGCTTGAGCTTCTTCAATGCCAACTTGATTTGTACCAAAGGATACGGGCATTGATATGCAGTTAAATCAATTAATTTCATTATAAATTTGCTTAAAAAATTCTCTAGCCATTATCCTAGCAAGGATAGTAAAGTACAAGTAATTCGCTTTAGCTTAAATTGCTTACCACCCTATTTAAATAATTATAATAAAGGTTACATTTGCGCAAATTATCGTTTACCCAATTCTCAAAAAGTGTTGTAACAACTGCAGTTGCCTTAATGCTAACCGCTGGTGTGGCAAAAAGCTTTGCCAGTAACAATCTTCCCGATCTTGGTACTGCCGCAGTCAATACCTTTAGTTTAGAAAAAGAAATGGTATATGGCGATGCCTATATGCGGGTCATTCGTTCATCAGCACCTATTGTTAGTGATCCTGTGCTGAATCAATATATGTCAGAACTTGGCAATAAACTGGTTGCCCACGCCACTGGAGTAAAAACACCCTTTTACTTTTTCTTATTAAAAAATGATGAAATTAACGCCTTTGCTTTTTTCGGAGGCCATGTAGGCGTACATACTGGCTTATTTCTTAATGCCGACACAGAAAGCGAATTAGCCTCTGTACTTGCCCATGAAATTACTCACGTAACGCAACGTCACTTAGCCCGTTCGTTAGAAGCACAAGAAAAAAGTTCTACTGCTACTATTGTGGGGATGTTAGGGGCGATTTTATTAACCATTGCTGCGCCACAAGCAGGTATGGCAGCGTTAGCTACAACCCAAGCGTTATCTACACAATCACGCATTAACTACACACGTTTACATGAAAGAGAAGCTGATAGAATTGGCATGCAAACGCTCGCAGCTGCGGGATTTGACCCCAATGGCGCCGCCGATTTTTTCTCTAAGCTTGCTATACGCTATCGCTTTACTACTACGCCACCGCAAATGCTACTGACTCACCCATTACCCGAGTCACGTATTACCGATGCCCGTAACCGCGCAACCCAGTTTCCTCATCGATATATCCCTGATCAGTTAAACTACCAACTTGCTAAAGCGCGTATTCAAGTGCGCTTTTCAAGTTACAGTGAACAAGCGGCTTTATCTATGTTTGAGCAGCAACTAAAAAAAGAAAGCTATAGCTTTAAAAGTGCTGCACTTTATGGGAAAGCATTGGCTCTATTTAGAGCGAAACGCTTTACTGAAGCAGAAGATATTATCGATGACTTGTTAGCAAATAAGCCAAACAATCTGTTTTATATTGATACTAAAACTGATTTGTTAGTTCAAAAGAAAGATTTTGACGGCGCCATTGAGATGTTATTGCATCACAATAAGCTTAAACCTATGTCGCAAGTAATTTCAGCTAACCTTGCCAACGTGTATGTGGAAGCTGAACAACCCGAAAAAGCCATTCCGCTATTAGAAGATCTTATATTTCTAGATAAGCAAAATATATTGCCTTATCAAATTTTAACTCAGGCCTATCGCAAAATGGGTAATAAGGCACTTGAATATTATACTAATGCTGAAGTCATGGCCTTAGCGGCCAATTATGATGGCGCGATTGATCAACTTAACTATGCCTATCGCCACTCAGAAGGCCAATCGTTACAAGTTGCCAGAATTGAGGCGAGGATCCGCCAATTTAGACAAGCTAAACGTGAGCTTGACGCTCTCAAATAATTACCGCTAAGCAATGGTGAGTTAAGTTATCAGATAGCTAACCATTGCTTAGATTTTTTTGTTAATATGCCCCAAAATATAAAAAAGAAGCAATCTAATGACAACTGTTACCCTTTATCATAACCCTCGCTGTTCAAAAAGCCGCCAAACCCTTGCGTTACTAGAAGCACAAAATGTTCAAATAAACATTGTTGAATATTTAAAAAACGTTCCTTCTAGCGACGAAATTAGCGCTATTTTAGCCATGTTAGCAATCAGTCCAAGAGAGCTAATGCGCACTAAAGAAATCGAATACAAAGAACAAAACCTTGCGGATGTTAATTTAACCGATGAGCAATTAATCAACGCCATGATTAACACCCCTAAATTAATTGAGCGCCCTATTGCTATTGCAAACGGCAAAGCTGCAGTAGGTCGACCACCTGAAAATGTGTTAGCCATTTTGTGAGAATAACCATGACAACACATACCTTATTTCAACTATGCCGTGTGGGCTATGTCTCATTATTAATGCTGCTTACTGGCTGGTTTATCCAGCAAGGCATGACAGGTGAATATTCATTAGCCTTTAATTTGTTATGGATAGCCCCTTTGTTACTGCCCATTAAAGGGATATTAACGGGTAAGCCATACACTTATGCCTGGGCAAGTTTCATTTTATGCTTATACCTTTTACATGGACTAACCCTGCTGTATGTCACAGAAGATGCATTATATTTTGCGCTTATTGAATCTGTACTTATTAGCGCACTGTTAGTCGCTTTTCCTTTTTATGCCCGCCTACGTGGTAGAGAACTAGGCTTAGGTTTAAAGAAAAAGTCCAAAGACCAATAATATAAGCTTGCTACTTATAAACGAAATTACTTAAGCGCCTTTGGGCGCTTTTTTATTTAAAAACAGCAAATCACTTCGCCATAACCAAGCACCTAGTAAGTGACAAGTAGATAAAAAGATAAGTAAGTAACAAGTAAAGAAAAGGTTACCAAATAGTTTCACCGTTCTTTTTGCAAGCAAGACTCCATGCTATATTGATTTTTGATAACATTTTTAGATTAGAATGCAAAAGCAACGGAGATTGTGTATGAAAAATAACATGGCTATTACAGCTATACTCGCCTCAGTGACTTTTCTGTCAGCCTGTGGCGGTAGCTCTGACTCATCTTCGCCAGGAGCCCCTGAAACCACATTGCCCATCAATGTCTGCGAAACCAGCTCCGGTTTAACAACCGTTAATAATGGCACAGAATTGAATTTTAATGTTGAACAGCAATATTACGTCAATCAATCCGCCAGTATTACTGTTGGGGTCAGTAACCAAAACAGCAACGACTACCAGTTTAACTGGCAACAAACTGCAGGACCTGCATTAGATATCAGCTCAGAAAACAGCCCAGTGCTGGCATTTTATATTCCTGAAGCTGCAGACTATAGCTTCACTGTCGAGGCAACCAGTGGCCAAATTTCTTACAGCGACAAAATTTCCATCAGTGCTGCGCAAATGTCGCAACAGTTAAATGTCTATAGCGATCATCAAGTTGTTGCAGGTAATGATGTCAGCCTGCGCCTTGGTCAGATCAACAACCAAGTGCCATCTAACATACAATGGTGTTATTTTTCAGACCAACAAATTAGCCTTGATTTAACCAATGCAGAAAGGCCACTATTTACCGCACCAGATAATATTGCAGAAGATACCTTTGTTGGCCTTAAAGTGACCGCAGACTTTGCCGGTGAAACCTTAACCGATGAAGTCTTTGTATTAGTGACGAAACAAAACGCCATCACCTCGCCCTACTTTGATAGCCCCATCGCTAAAACCTATGCCTATAACAGTGCATCACCTTATGCAATTAACGCGCAGCGGTGTGTTTACTCTAACCAGTTAAACCAAACGTGTGAGCTCAATGACTTGCCGTTAATTGGTCAGCAATTAGATTCAGAAACCATTGCTGATGTCATGGATAGAGTGGTTGTTTCCCATGACTGGATGGGCCGAAACTTTGAGCAATTTTTAACTGAAGCGGATCCTAACAGTGATTTTATCAAGTTATTACAATCAGTAAGCGCAGTTGTCATTAGCTATGATATTAGACCATCATTTTACTGGGTGGCTACGGGCGCTATTTACCTCGACCCTGAGTATTTATGGTTAAGCCCGACGGAAAGAGACACCATCAATGAAGCACCTGATTATCGTAGTGACTTTGGTAACGATTTAAAATTTATTATGCCGTGGCGTTATGTGAAAAATAATGACTATGTATCTATTAGTTATGATCGGGCAATCCGTCAATCGCGCACTATTGCAGATCTTACACCGCGCTTAGCCAGTTTGATGTATCACGAATTAGCTCACGCTAATGACTTTTTCCCGCGTTCGACCCATAGCCAGTTACAAGGCCCGACTTTAATTGATGACTTCTATCGTAGAGCAAATAGCAATTCACTGGTATCTGATCAATTGCAGAATATTGAGCCATTAACCAGCGCTGAAATGTATGGTTTAGCCGCCGTCAGCTTTTTAGGTGAAACCGCTGACGCAACTCAAAAAGCCTATGTACCTAGTGATGTCACTAGCTTCTTTTTGACCGATTATGCTAATGATTTTTATAACTACTCGTCGACTCGTGAAGACGCCGCAATGTTGTTTGAAGAAGCCTTTATGAGTCATCGTTATCAAATTCAAAGGGATGTGGCAGTCACAGATACCGATAACTTAATCGTAGATTGGGGGCAGCGAGGCCGCATTGGCGCAGACGAACTCTCAACCCGAGCTGCATTTGTTATTAATCAAATGATGCCTGAAGTAGATGGTGAATCGTTATTAAATGGCTTACCTGCGCCAATAAACATGATTGCCGGCCAAGATTGGTTTGATAATGTCGATATATCACCCGCTTTATCTAGGTCAATGTCCAGAGTTACCACTATGTCTAACATCAGTGCGAACTCTACAGCCGTGACATTGCATAATAGACCCGCTATACAAGTGGGTCGTGAGCACAGAGATATGCCTATACCTTCGCGTTAACCAAATCAGAAAATAACCAATTTTTTGTGACTACCAATAAAAAACCACCTTAATCGGTGGTTTTTTATTTTAGATTGTAAGCTTTCATAAAAGCGTAAAACTCAATTATAAAAAATTGTCACTTACAATCGCAGCATTTCTTTAATGAAAGGAATCGTCAATTTACGTTGATGCACCATAGAAGCTTTATCTAGCTTATCAAGCACATCGAATAAGGTACGTAAGTCTCGAGCCATGCGAGTTAACAGAAAGCGCCCCACCTCATCAGAAAGCTGCAAACCACGCATCGCTGCACGCCGCTGTAATGCCACTAACTTTTCTTCGTCTGCCATGGGTTGTAATTGATATATCAAGCCCCACTGCATCCGTGAAATTAAATCAGGTAATGCAAAACCAGCTTCAGTTGGTGATGAGGTGCCACTTACAATCAAGCGACAATCTTGCTGCTCTTCAATACGATTGTATAAATGGAACAGCGCCTCTTCCCATATTGGGTGTCCTGCAATGGCATCAATATCATCGATACAAATTAGTTGTAACGACTCAATACCTTCAAATAGCTCAGGAGAAATACTGGCATGAATGCCAAGTGGGATATATAAAGTACGGCGCTCTAAATCGTTCGCGTGCGCACAAGCTGCGTGCATTAAGTGAGTACGGCCAGATTTTACCGGACCATATAAATACAAACTAGAAGCAAGGCTGCCTTCAGCGGCAGCCTGTAGCTTTTGGATTAACTCATCGTTACCTACTGCAGGGTAATAACTCTGAAATGTTTCATCATCAGGTAAATAAACTGGTAACGATAATTGTTTTGGTGAGTTTTGGGTCACTCAAAAATTCTCTAATAATTAATACAAGCGACAGTTAGTATAACACACTCAATCTAATGCCATTGATAGATTAATGACACTGTTGTTTCAGAATCTAGATTAGGATCAACATTATTGATACTGTTTTCTTGCCCAGCGTTTAAATTGGGTGGAACCACTGTGTTAACAGTATCAATTTGCGTCAGTCTTTTATTAATACTCAGTAATTTTTCTAAATCGCTGGCATCACCAAATAACGATAAGTTGTAAGTAACGGTATCAGCTTTAAACTGGCTTAAACTCACCGACTTAATCGCACTTAATTGGGTTAAGTAAGCTTCAATGTCAACTAATTGCGCCATAGTTTGAACCCCTACTAAGGTTAACTTAGTTTGGGCGCTGTTTCCTGAGTCAGCGAAGGCATATTGGCTAACAAAATATCCCGCTAACCTTGATAAGATTTCATCTGTTGCTTGCTCGTAATCCGCGACTTCTGCTTGGTGGTTAATTAAAGGCTGCATAACACCGCTAGCATTGCCTTTATCAAATAAAGCTACATTAAAGCGCACAAAACCGCCCACTTGATCAATATCGGCCATGGCAAAATAGTCCGCTTGGTAGCGTTTTGATGCATTGGCAACCACATCGGCAAACATGCCTCGTACATCAGAGACATTAACTTGCATCACATCGTCTAAATCCATCACAGGTAACAGGATTGGAATGCCTTTATTATTGGCATCTAAATCGATTTGCGTTCTAATATCAGATTCAGCTGCATCCGCTAAAATAGCTCTATCGCCAGCATTTTCGATAGACATCCATAACAAAGTTGATGGGCGTTGGCGGCCCCACACTGGTAATTCTGCTTCACGAAGGGCCGAAATAATACGTTTATGATCAAAGTTTGCCTTTAACACTAACTCATCATCCACTTGGCTGTAGCCGTATTGAGTCAGTAAGGATTCAGGCTTGTTAATAAGACTTTTAATCAATGGGTGTTCAAGCACTGAAGTTAAGCCCGAATTCTTTATAAATACAGTGGATAGCGCTTGTTTTAAGGCAACTTGTCGTTCATTTGTGGCTCGAGAAGTTACCACAACATCAGCTTCATCGAGTAAAGCGATTTCAGCAGCAATAACAGCAAAGCTGTTTAGGGCAAACACACAACCAATAACAATGAACTGAATTAAAAGTTTTAACATGGCAAAGTAAACGCAATCTAAGAAAAGTGTTCGAAGTGTAGCATATTAATTTTACTTCTAAAATTACATTACAGTGCTGTAATTTGCAGCAAAAGGCTGTTAAAGATGATCTAAAATACAGACATTATTAGCAATTTCACTTATCTTAAATTCGAAACTCTCATTTATAATAAACATAGGATTTATATGAAACGCTTGTTCATACCCTTACAGGGCGCACAAATGCTGTTTGTTGCATTTGGTGCCTTAGTATTAATGCCATTGTTAAGTGGGCTTGATACAAGTGTCGCCCTATTCACTGCCGGATTTGGCACATTGTTATTTCAAATCATCACTAAGCGCCAAGTGCCTATTTTTTTAGCCTCATCATTCGCGTTTATAGCGCCAATTATGTATGGGGTACAAACATGGGGCATTCCCGCCACAATGGGTGGACTCATGGTGGCAGGTTTCGTTTATGTGCTGTTAGGTTTGATGGTCAAGGTCAAAGGGAGTGGCTTTATTCATAAGCTTTTACCTCCGGTTGTTGTTGGGCCTGTCATTATCATTATCGGTTTGGGCCTTGCGCCTATGGCCGTTAACATGGCGCTGGGTAAAACAGGTGACGGTAGTAGCGTTATTGTTGAACAAGAAATTGCACTATTTATCGCGCTAATGTCATTAGCGACCACTGTGTTAATTGCCGTTTTTGCCAAAGGTGTGCTTAAGCTAATGCCGATCCTTGCCGGTATTTTGGTGGGTTACGGCTTTAGCTTGGCGTTCGGTATTGTTGATTTTAGTCCAGTTGCGCAGGCAAGTTGGCTTTCTGTTCCCAAATTTGTTGCCCCTGAATTTCACTGGCAAGCGATACTGTTTATGATCCCCGTAGCCATAGCGCCAGCCGTTGAGCATATTGGCGACTTATTAGCGATTTCAAATGTGACAGGTAAGGATTACTTTAAAAAGCCTGGGCTACACCGTACGTTAACGGGTGATGGCGTGGCCACCATTGCGGCCTCAGCACTAGGCGGACCACCAAACACTACCTACAGTGAAGTCACTGGCGCAGTAACACTGACAAAAAACTTTGACCCGCGAATAATGACTTGGACTGCTATCACGGCGATCACGTTAGCGTTTATTGGTAAATTAGGCGCATTGATGCAAACAATTCCGTTACCCGTTATGGGCGGCATTATGTGTTTATTATTTGGCTCCATCGCCGCAGTTGGCTTAAATACCTTAATTAGAAATCAGGTAGATTTAAATGAGCCACGTAATCTCAGCATTGTTGGGGTGACTTTAGTGTTCGGTATTGGGGGAATGGCTTTTGGTATTGGTGAGTTTAGCCTGACAGGCATTAGCCTATGTGGCTTAGTGGCGATTGTAATGAATTTAGTCTTACCTATGCCAAAAGAGCCTCAAGCCGATTAAGTTTTAATTCCATATTACTATTGTAGGCAACAAATTATAGGCAACAAAAAACCCTTAATTTAAGAAAATTAAGGGTTTTTACTTTAAAAGTTCATCTATTTTGCGTTTAAGCTTTGAAAAATTCGAAGCTAACGCTTACAGGCGCAACAAAAAATGACTTATTCAGCGTCTTCTTCAGTGCGGAACTTATCAGCTGTTGCGGTGATCATTGGCTGTAACTCACCTTTTTGGTACATCTCAGTGATGATATCGCAACCACCGATAAGCTCACCTTCAATCCACAACTGTGGGAATGTCGGCCAATTAGCGAATTTTGGTAATTCAGCACGGATATCTGGATGCTGTAAAATGTCTACGAAAGCAAACTGCTCACCACAGTTGATCATCACTTGCGCGACTTGAGATGAAAAACCACAGCTTGGTAATTTTGGAGAGCCTTTCATATAAACAATGATAGGGTTTTCACTAATTTGCTGCTTAATTTTGTCTACTGTTTCCATTTTTATTCCTAAGTGCTACTTAATAATCTAAGGCTATTGTACGCCAGCTTTCATCATAACAAAATCCCACAGTTTGTAGGGTTTTGTTAGAAAATGATTTTTTCGATTGACTGTATCGACATATTTCATCAAACAATGATTCACATCACAAAAATTTTAAGTACAATGTCAGGGTGAGCATGTCATACCAAAAGGTATATAAAACGATAACCTAAGTCCATGGAGAGATACTAATGGCTTTCGAATTACCAGCATTACCATATGCTAAGAACGCACTTGTACCACATATTTCTGAAGAAACTATCGAATTCCATTACGGTAAGCATCACAACACTTATGTTGTTAAGCTTAATGGTCTTGTTGCAGGTACTGAATTTGAAAACAAAACCTTAGAAGAAGTTGTAAAAACTTCAACTGGTGGCGTATTCAACAATGCAGCTCAGATTTGGAACCACACTTTTTACTGGAACTGTCTAGCGCCTAATGCTGGCGGTGCTCCAACGGGTGCTATCGCTGAAGCAATTAATGCAGCTTTCGGCTCATTTGAAGAATTCAAAGCGAAATTTACTGATTCTGCAGTAAACAACTTTGGTAGTGCTTGGACTTGGTTAGTTAAAAATGCTGACGGTTCTGTGGCTATTGTTAACACAAGCAATGCTGCGACTCCTTTAACTGACGAGTCAGTAACACCATTGATGACTGTTGATGTTTGGGAACACGCTTATTACATCGATTACCGTAACGTTCGCCCTAACTACCTAGCTGCTTTCTGGGAATTAGTTAACTGGGAATTCGTTAACGCAAACTTCGCTGGCTAAATGCTAACAAGTTTACAATGAGATGAATAAAAGGAGCTAATTAGCTCCTTTTTTATTGGTTCATGTTTAGTGTTTCTGTTTTATCGTTACTGCTCAAACCGACCAACTACATTTGCAACAGTTGCATTTGCAACGTTTTATCTTTGTTTTTATTAGAATTTTTTACAATTCCCTATTCGCTAATCTCAAATCCCTGACCTAGACTTTATCTAACGGCCATTAAAAAGCACTACTATTTTGTTTAAATTAAAATCGGCTTAACACCATAAATGCGCTGTCACTCAAGTACTTTCACCTTAGTTTAAAGGGGTTTCTTATGGGCATATTCGAACATTACCAACAACGTTATGAGCAAAAACTAGACGAAGAATACTCACTGCAGCAGTTTCTTGAAATCTGTAAGGAAGACAGAAGTGCTTATGTGTCGGCGGCCGAACGGATGTTAATGGCCATCGGTGAATCTAAAACCATCGATACTTCAAAAGATCCTAAACTCAGTAGAATTTTTTCAAATAGATTAATTTCTTACTATCCAAGCTTTACTGATTTTTATGGCATGGAAGAGTCCATTGAACAAATTGTCTCTTACCTTAAACATTCTGCCCAAGGTCTAGAGGAATCAAAACAAATCCTCTATCTGTTAGGACCAGTAGGTGGTGGTAAATCATCATTAGCAGAAAAACTCAAAGCCTTAATGCAAAAGGTGCCTATTTACATCTTAAGTGCCAATGGCGTTCGCAGCCCCGTTAACGATCACCCTTTATGCTTATTTGATCCCGATGAAGATGCTGAGCTGCTAACTAACGAGTATGCGATTCCACCACGTTATATTAAAACCATCATGTCACCATGGGCAGTAAAACGTTTACATGAATTTGGTGGGGACATTACTAAATTTAAAGTAGTTAAGGTTTACCCTTCGATCTTAGATCAAACCGCTATCGCTAAAACCGAACCCGGTGATGAGAATAACCAAGATATTTCAGCATTGGTGGGTAAAGTTGATATTCGTCAGTTAGAGCATTTTTCACAAGATGACGCTGACGCTTATGCCTACTCGGGCGCATTATGCCGTGCGAACCAAGGGGTGATGGAGTTTGTGGAAATGTTTAAGGCTCCAATTAAGGTGTTGCATCCACTGCTTACAGCCACACAAGAAGGTAATTACAACGGTACAGAGGGCTTATCTGCCTTGCCATATAACGGTATGATTTTAGCTCACTCCAATGAGTCTGAGTGGACCACTTTTAGAAATAATAAAAACAATGAGGCATTTTTAGACCGAGTTTACATCGTAAAAGTGCCCTACTGTTTACGGGTCTCTGAAGAGATGGAAATTTATCAAAAATTACTGTCAAACTCCGAACTATCCAAAGCGCCTTGTGCCCCTGGCACCCTAGAAACTTTAGCTCAGTTCAGTATTCTGTCACGCTTAAAAGTACCTGAGAACTCCTCTATTTACTCCAAAATGCGCGTCTACAATGGTGAAACGTTAAAAGATACTGACCCTAAAGCCAAGTCGTACCAAGAGTATCGTGATTATGCCGGTGTCGATGAAGGAATGCAGGGGTTATCAACTCGTTTTGCATTCAAGATATTATCTAGAGTGTTTAACTTTGACGATACTGAAATTGCTGCAAACCCAGTACATCTATTTTATGTACTTGAAAAGCAAATCGAACAGGAACAATTCCCTGCAGAGTTAAGTGAAAAGTACCTCGAGTTTTTAAAAGGTTATCTCATTCCTAAGTATGTTGAATTTATCGGTAAAGAAATCCAAACCGCATACTTAGAGTCTTATTCAGAATATGGTCAGAACATCTTTGATAGATACGTCACTTATGCAGACTTTTGGATTCAAGATCAGGAGTTTAGAGATCCAGAAACTGGCCAATTATTTGACCGCTCAGCGCTAAATGCTGAATTAGAAAAAATCGAAAAACCAGCTGGTATCAGTAACCCTAAGGATTTTCGTAATGAGATCGTCAACTTTGTATTACGTGCTAGAGCCAATAATGACGGTAATAATCCACTGTGGACCAGTTACGAAAAGCTCAGAGTGGTGATTGAGAAAAAAATGTTCTCCAATACCGAAGATTTATTACCGGTTATTTCTTTTAACGCGAAAACCTCAGCAGATGATCAACGTAAACACGATGACTTTATCAATCGCATGATGGAAAAAGGCTATACCCAAAAACAAGTCAGATTACTTTCAGAGTGGTACTTGAGGGTACGTAAATCGTCATAAGTATTGCTAACTTTGCCCTTACCTTTATGCGCTAAAAACCGTTAAGGGCAAAGTCAATTAGGAGTTGTGTATGGCAAATTTTATTGATAGACGCCTCAATGCAAAAGGTAAAAGTACCGTCAACAGGCAACGTTTTATTGAACGCTACAAAAAGCAAATCAAAAAATCAGTCAGTGAAGCCGTAACCAGAAGAAGTGTTACTGATATCGATAAAGGCGAGAAAATCAGTATCCCAACACGTGACATCAGCGAACCGACATTTCATCAAGGACAAGGCGGTGTGAGAGAGCGTGTCCACCCAGGTAACGATCAGTTTAATAAAGGTGATCAAATTGAGCGCCCCAAAGGCGGCGCAGCCGGACAAGGTAGTGGCGAAGGTGAAGCCTCTAATAGCGGCGAAGGTAAAGATGAATTCTTGTTTGAAATCTCAAATGATGAATATTTAGAGCTGTTATTTGAAGATTTGGCGTTACCGGATTTACAGCAAACTAACGCCAAGCAAATGGTTGAGTTTGAAACATACCGCGCTGGTTACACTAATGTCGGCGTACCAGCCAATATCAATATTGTCCGCTCACTGCGATCTTCATTGGCTAGACGCATTGCCATGACTGCAGGTAAAAAGAAATTACT
Source organism: Shewanella sp. 10N.286.52.C2 (assembly GCF_002874545.1). Classification (NCBI taxonomy): domain Bacteria; kingdom Pseudomonadati; phylum Pseudomonadota; class Gammaproteobacteria; order Alteromonadales; family Shewanellaceae; genus Shewanella; species Shewanella sp. 10N.286.52.C2. The sequence continues at coordinate 31,872 of NZ_MCTV01000037.1, read as the reverse complement.
CGCCGAGCTTATTAAGCAGTTTCACGAGCTTGAAAATACCCCCGGCACCCAAGCTGAGTTGATCATGGATTTAAAACAGCAAATTGAAGATCTTAAAAAGCGTATCGATAGCGTGCCTTTTATAGACAGTTTCGATTTACGTTTTAATAATTTTTCCAAACGTGAAAAACCATCTAGCCAAGCAGTCATGTTTTGCCTAATGGATGTTTCAGGTTCAATGGATCAAGCCACCAAAGATATGGCAAAACGATTTTATATTTTACTGTATTTATTTTTAACCCAGACCTATAAAAATCTTGAAGTGGTCTACATCCGGCATCACACCCAAGCAAAAGAAGTAGACGAACATGAATTTTTCTACTCACAAGAAACAGGCGGTACCATTGTTTCTAGTGCCTTAAATTTAATGCATGAAATTCAGCAAAAACGTTACCCTGCTGATGAGTGGAATATTTATGCCGCACAAGCCTCTGATGGCGATAATTGGGCTGATGACTCACCAGCTTGTAGGCAACTCCTTGCTGAGAAAATATTACCGGTATCTCGCTATTTTAGTTACATCGAAATAACCCGTAGAGCGCATCAAACGCTTTGGCGTGAATATGAAACCTTACAAGCACAATTTGGCAATATCGCCGTACAACACATCAAAGAAGTAGACGATATTTATCCAGTGTTCCGTGAATTATTCAAAAAGCAGCCTAGCTAAGGAGTCACAATGACAAAACCGACTACTGACGACAAAAGTGCTGGCATTGAAGAGCTACAAAACACGGCACAATCAGCCAATATTGCCGAAAAATCACAGCCTAAAGCCCATGGTAAACAGCCTTTAGATGATGGCCCTGATTGGACCTTTGACCTACTCGAAACCTACATGGCAGAAATTGAAAAAGTAGCGGCTTTTTACAAATTAGAAAGTTATCCCAATCAAATTGAAGTGATCACCGCAGAACAAATGATGGATGCCTATGCAGGTATCGGTATGCCTATTGGTTACACCCATTGGTCATTTGGCAAACGTTTTATTGAAACGGAGCAAGGTTACCGTCGCGGTCAAATGGGATTAGCCTACGAAATTGTGATTAATTCCGATCCGTGTATTGCTTATCTAATGGAAGAAAATACCATTACCATGCAAGCCCTTGTGATGGCTCACGCCTGTTTTGGCCATAATAGTTTCTTTAAAAATAATTACTTATTTAAAACATGGACCGATGCTAGCTCGATTATTGATTACTTGGTGTTTGCTAAAAACTACATCCGAGAATGCGAATTAACTTACGGTGTTGAGCAAGTTGAGCTAACCCTCGACTCTTGTCACGCATTAATGAATTATGGTGTTGACCGTTATAAACGCCCTGCTGAAATATCGTTTAAAGAAGAAAAAATGCGCCAAAAAGACCGTGAGAGTTACTTACAGAGTCAGGTTAACGACCTGTGGCGAACCGTACCAGTTAACCCTGATAACATAAAAGCGGAAAATGAAATTAAATTTCCTGAAGAACCACAGGAAAATATCTTATATTTTATCGAAAAGAACGCCCCATTACTTGAACCTTGGCAACGTGAAATCGTTCGAATTGTGCGGAAAATGGCGCAATATTTTTATCCGCAAAAACAAACCCAAGTAATGAACGAAGGTTGGGCCACCTTTTGGCATTACACCATTTTGAATCATATGTTTGATCAAGGCACTGTGACAGATAGATTTATGTTGGAGTTTCTACAAAGTCATACTGCTGTGGTCGCTCAGCCAGCTTACAATAGCCCACATTATAGTGGCATAAACCCCTATGCTTTGGGCTTTAACATGTTTGTTGATATCAGGCGTATATGTGAGCACCCTACTGAAGAAGACAAACGTTGGTTTCCTGAGATAGCCGGAAGCGACTGGTTAACGACGGTTACATTTGCAATGGAAAACTTTAAAGACGAAAGCTTTATAAGCCAATACCTGTCGCCAAAAGTTATGCGAGATTTTAAGCTCTTTAGTGTGTTAGATGATGATAGTTGTAACCGTTTATCTATTTCAGCTATTCATGATGATAGTGGTTACCACTTAATCAGAGAAAAATTATCACAGCAATATAACTTGTCAAATCTAGAGCCAAATATCCAAGTGCAACAAGTAAAAGTTAATGGTGATCGATCATTAACATTACGCTACATCCCCAATAAACGTATTCCACTGAGCCACAGCCACGAAGAAGTGCTAAAGCATTTACACCGTTTATGGGGCTTTGATGTCAGCATTGAGCAACTTGAAGAGTCTGGTAATGTAACTAAGTTGTCGCAATGCCCCCCAGCTAAAGCAGAAACTAAGATGACTACCATGTAATCACTGCTATTGAGTTCCATTAAACTTAAGCCATAAAAAAACCAACCTCGCGGTTGGTTTTTTACTGTATTAATTAGCTATTATTTATTACTGATAGCAATCTCTGCAGGCATATCATCACGCAACTTTTGCCACATAACGCCGCTGTTAATGCCATTTGATTTCATCAACCCATTAACGTCATTGTATTTGTGCTCAATGGCTAAAACTTCAAGCTTTTTGTAAAAATCTAGTGAGATCGCTCGCGCCTCTTCACTCGAGAAATAATAGCGACCTACTCTGCTATACAATCCCTTGAAACCATTAAGAATAAGAACATAGAGCGGGTTTCCTGAAGAAAACGCTAACGCATGATGTAATTCATAATCATAATCAGCATAAGCTTCAGCAGTGTCTTCTAACTGATGAATTTTTGCTAATACCGCTTGAGCTTTTTCTGGGTTATTTCTAATGGCGCCGCGAAAATAAATAATACTCACATTGGCTCGCGCTGAAAGCAGCTGATCAACCAATAACGGGAATCCCTCAGGGTTTAAATCAGCAATAGTTTCTAAAATATTTAAGCCAGAGGTTTCCCAAAAATTATTCACTTGGGTTGGTTTGCCATGTTGAATTTTGAGCCAACCATCACGCGCTAATCGTTGTAACACTTCTCTTAATGTTGTTCTTGTTACGCCAATTAATTCTGATAGTTCACGCTCTGCGGGTAATATCGACCCCGGTGGAAACTTATTTTCCCAGATGGAACGCACAATCCATTTTTCTGCAAAACTTGCAGGACCCTTTGCATTGATAATTGTCAACTTTAACATCCCGTGGTTAACCAATAGACAGATCATACCAGAGGAAATATAAATACACACCATACATAGCAGTTAAAGCCTAGATCTAACCTTGTTACCGGTTACTTTTTCACCAATCGCAGATAAGTTTGTGACGTAGCAGTTATATTCGTTGGCTATTTGTCGAATGATAGATTTTCTTGGATTACAATCAATGAAGTTTGCGCTAAAATACCGCGTCAAACAAAAGGATGTAAGTTAGCGATACAGCTAACGAATTTTGAACCTAACAAATATAATGCGTTTAAATGACTGATAAAAAAGGCTATGACGAAAAATTGTTTACTGAGCAAGATAGTTTAGAAACAATGTAATTCGTCTTATTCAAAGTCAGCTGTAAATACGTCGCTCTATTTGTCACGAAATTCCTTCCAGTAAATTTCACTATCACAAAATCACAACTGGAGAGGCTATTATGCCGTCAACTGCTGGTAATGCATTTTTTCATAACTTCTTGGGTAATTCACCAAGATGGTATAAATATGCAATATTGTTGTTCCTCGTTATAAATCCATTATTATTTTTCTATGTCAGCCCATTCATCGCAGGTTGGGTACTGGTAGTAGAATTTATTTTTACCCTTGCAATGGCACTAAAATGCTATCCATTACAGCCTGGCGGCTTACTCGCCATACAAGCTGTAATTATAGGCATGACCTCCCCCACACAAGTTCTACATGAAATAGAAGCTAACCTAGAAGTATTATTATTATTAATCTTCATGGTTGCTGGTATTTACTTCATGAAGCAATTGCTACTTTTTGTATTCACTAAAATGATCACTAAAGTACGTTCAAAAATTGTTGTTTCATTGATGTTTTGTACCGCTTCTGCTTTTCTGTCGGCCTTTTTAGATGCCCTAACAGTTATCGCGGTTATCATCGCTGTAGCCGTTGGTTTCTACTCGATTTATCACAAGGTGGCATCAGGTAAAGACTTTAGTTCAGATCATGACCACACTAAAGAAGATCGTGAACAGTTATGCGATGAAGAGTTAGAGGCTTTTCGTGGTTTCTTAAGAAACTTACTAATGCACTCTGGTGTAGGTACTGCTCTTGGCGGTGTTTGTACTATGGTCGGTGAACCACAAAACTTAATCATTGCAGCCCAAGCTCATTGGCAATTTGGTGAATTCTTTATTCGTATGTCACCTGTTACCATGCCAGTATTAATCGCGGGTGTAGCCACTTGCTTCATTGTTGAAAAATTTAAATGGTTTGGCTATGGCGCACAACTGCCAGATGCGGTTCATAAAATTTTAAGCGATTATGCTGCCTATGAAGATGCAAACAGAACCACTGCCGATAAGATGAAACTGGTTGTTCAGGCTCTTGTAGGTATTTGGTTGGTCGTAGGTTTAGCCTTCCATTTAGCCTCTGTTGGTTTGATTGGTTTATCCGTTATCATCTTAACCACGGCATTTAATGGCGTGACAGATGAACATGCGATTGGTAAAGCATTTGAAGAGGCCTTACCTTTCACAGCCTTACTTGCGGTATTTTTTGCCGTGGTTGGTGTGATTATTGATCAACATTTATTCGCCCCTGTTATTCAATGGGCACTAAGCTTTGAAGGTAACGCCCAGTTAGTGGTGTTCTATATTGCTAATGGCTTATTGTCGATGGTGAGCGATAACGTGTTTGTGGGTACTGTCTATATTAATGAAGTAAAAGCAGCATTAATCAGTGGCCAAATCACCCGTGACCAATTTGATTTATTAGCTGTGGCGATTAACACAGGTACTAACCTGCCTTCTGTTGCGACCCCTAACGGTCAAGCTGCATTCTTATTCTTACTGACCTCTGCTTTAGCACCATTAGTAAGACTGTCCTATGGCCGTATGGTTTGGATGGCACTGCCTTATACGATTGTACTGTCAATTGTCGGTGTTGTTACTATTGAATCTGGCTTCTTAACCGATATGACCCAGTATTTTTATGATAGTCACATCATTATTCATCATACTGCGAAAGACGTTATTGGCGCTGCAAGCGGGCATTAATGTTTAATAATTTGAACATTATCAATTAAGCACCCTCTAATGAGGGTGCTTTTTTATATCCCGTTGAGTTTTCATACTAATAATAAATATAAGATCGAAAGGAGTTTGATTTGAATCGTTTACAGAGTTTCACTCGTTCACGTAGCGCTTGGTTAATATTACTTATGTCAGCAATTGGCCTAGAGGCTGCTGCGCTATTTTTCCAATACGTGATGAATTTAGCCCCATGTGTCATGTGCATTTATGTCAGAGTGGCGGTTTTAGGATTAATTATTGCCGCTATGGTGGGGCTGATAGCACCAAAATTCTGGTTAACCAGAATAATAGCTATCGGAGCTTGGGGAGTCAGTGCTGCCTGGGGATTAAAGTTATCACTTGAACTTAATAAACTACAGGTCGACCCATCGCCTTTCTCCACCTGCTCATTTTTCCCTGAATTTCCAACATGGATGCCACTGGATAAATGGCTCCCAGCAGTGTTTTCCCCTACTGGCATGTGCAGTGACTCGCCTTGGACATTCTTATCAGTAAGCATGGCGCAATGGATGGTTGTCACTTTTATCGTTTATTTAGTCGTACTGGCAGTAATAATCATTCCTGCAGTAAAACCAGCTAAATAAAAAATGACTATTCAACGTCTTTTAATGGCCAAAGTACGATATAGTCTTCTAGCTCACGTACTTTGGTTTCATTAATGGTTTTACCCTTCACCGATATGCCAGCTTCATGCATGGCCTCTTTAGAACCTGTCAGTAAAGGATGCCAGCTGGGAAGCGTTTTGCCTTGGTATAAACGCTTATAAGCACAAGAATCTGGTAGCCATGTTAATTCAGCTACATTATCTGCAGTAATGGCCGTACAGGCTGGAACATATTTGAAGCGTTCAGGATAACGTCGACAACCGCCAGATTCATCATCTAACAAATGACAAGCTGCATTGGTGTAATACAACTCTTCTGTTTCATCATCGATTAATTTGTTTAAGCAGCATTTTCCACAACCATCGCACAGTGATTCCCACTGCACGATACTCATTTCTTCGAGTTTTTTTTCATTCCAAAAAGACATAGTTCAATAGTAATAAAATAACATTGCCGCTATTGTACCACTAATTGATTGGCGGATTTTTGATTCGTTCAGAAAGGTAAGTCACAGTTAATAAAAAATGTTCGCTGTTAGACCATTTTTGAAGCAGTTTGAAATTATTATACACCAGATATTGGCGACCTTTTTCACCGTCAGGCATTAACAAAGCAACTTGCATATCATCACGCTTGGGCAAATCATTACCGTTATAGCGACGTACACCAAGCGCTTGCCATTCATTAAACGTTTTAGCATTGTCTATACCGGTATCTTCCACGGCTAATGCTTCAATTGAGCTAACTTGACGCCCCCAGGTTTCATCATTACGCCAACCGGATGCCTGCAGCATTGATGCTGCAGTTGCAAAGGCATCGTACTGATTATTCCAAATATCTTTATTGCCATCGCCATTACCATCTTGCGAAAAAGCTAAGTACTGTGACGGCATTAATTGTAGGTGGCCCATAGCGCCAGTTGATGAACCGATTAATTGCTCGTATTGAACATCATTAGATTCAATGATGCGTAAAGCAGCAATAAATTCATCAATGTAAAATTGCTCACGATTGCCAGAATAAGCATTGGATGCGGTGACAGATAAAATCGGAAAATTACCTTGTTGCTCACCAAACTCTGAGGTTAATCCCCATAGCGCAACTAAAAAACGTGGCTGAACACCATAACGATCGCCAATAGCAACGATAGCGTCTTGTTGCTCTTTGAGCATAGCTCTTGCGGTAACGACGGTTATTTCAGGTACATTTTTAGGTATGTAACTTTCTAGATTCAAACTGGTTTCAGAGCCCTTTACTGTGGCTCTTTTAAACACTTTGATTTTTGAGAAATGTTCATCGATCGTGTTTGAGGAAATACCCGCAACGATAGCTTTATCTTTAAGTGAGTCTAAATAATCATCAAAACTAATATCTTGCTGCGCAAAAACCAAATTCACAGCCAATAAATAAACTATTACAGATGAAATGATCTTCCAAATCATAAATTGTCCTAAATTAACTCAGCATTGCTATTCTTATTTTTATTAACTAAACGTTAACACGTTTTAGCAGGCACCGGAATAGTAAAATATATAATTATATCATAAACAAACTATAACTATTTTAAAAAATATCGCTAGTCATTTAAACCTAAACTTCTACGATGCTCTGCCAGTAAATTAACAACAGGGGGCGGTATTTGTAAATAGTAGCCTTTGTCAGCAAGCTCAGCTTTTACTTTTTCAATGTCGGCCATGGCAAGTTCAGTTCTTTTTAATAAAGGCACCATCATCACCAGTTTGGGGACGCCAAACATTTTCATTAAAGCCTCAGGAACGGCATCGAAATTGTCACGCTTCTCGACAAATAAATAGGTATCAACTTTTCGACTACTTTTATATACAGTACAAATCATCTTGGGGTTAAATTCCTCTGTTTCTTGCTTGATAGTAAACAACGCACACTATAACATGGACAATGATTAAATTAATTGTAATTCAGTTCTTAGACTGACATTTTTTGGAGAGTAAAGCCTGGATGGCCACACAAAGTCTCGAGTTAAAAGCTACCTCTTTCACGCTTTCAGTACTCCATATCAACACCCATGATTTCAACGCTATTGCAGCTGACTTAGAAAGTAAATTATCCCAAGCGCCACAGTTTTTTATTGGTGCACCGTTAATCTTAAATTTAAGTGCAATTGAGCAAGAAAACATTAATTTAGCCGCATTAAAACAACTTCTTACTGATAACCAACTCATTATAGTGGGTGTAACATCAGCAAATGAAAGCATTAGTAGCCAAGCCAAACTATTAGGCCTTGCAGTGGTTAAATCAGGCAAACAAGCTAAAAGTATGCCTGCGCCATTAAAAGAAACCAAAATAGTTAAGCAAAATATCCGTTCAGGACAACAAATTTACGCAAAAAATGCTGATTTAGTCATTTTTGGTGCGGTTGGCAATGGCGCAGAAGTCATTGCAGATGGTAGCATTCATATATACGGTGCATTACGTGGCAAAGCAATGGCCGGGGCGTCTGGCGATGTTAATAGTATTATTATTGCCAATGCATTAGACCCCGAACTCGTTTCTATTGCTGGGCAGTATTGGTTAGCTGAGCATTTGCAACAAAACTGCAGTGACCAACGCGGCTGCATTCGCTTAAATGGCGAAACACTCATGGTTGAATCATTGCCACAGTAAGTGGCAACTTAAAAGGATATATAACAACATGGCACAGATTATTGTTGTCACATCAGGAAAAGGCGGTGTTGGTAAAACAACCTCAAGCGCAGCAATAGCGACTGGCTTAGCCTTGAAAGGAAAGAAAACAGTCGTCATTGATTTTGATATCGGTTTACGAAACCTCGATTTAATTATGGGTTGTGAGCGACGAGTCGTTTACGACTTTGTCAATGTGATCAATGGTGAAGCCAATCTTAATCAAGCATTAATCAAAGATAAGCGTTGTGACAAACTGTTTATTTTACCCGCGTCACAAACACGTGATAAAGATGCCCTGACTAAAGAAGGCGTTGGCGGTGTATTAGAAGAGCTAAGCAAAGATTTCGATTATATTGTTTGTGACTCACCGGCAGGAATCGAGCAAGGCGCAATGATGGCATTGTATTTTGCTGATATTGCTATTGTTACCACCAACCCAGAAGTCAGTTCAGTACGAGATTCTGACCGTATTTTGGGAATGTTGCAAAGCCGTTCACGTCGAGCTGAACAAAATTTAGAACCTATTCAAGAGTTTCTATTACTAACACGTTATTCTCCTGCTAGAGTTAAAACAGGTGAAATGCTCAGTGTTGAAGATGTGAATGAGATTTTGGCAATTAAATTACTTGGGGTCATTCCTGAGTCACAAGCAGTGCTAAAAGCTTCAAACTCTGGTGTGCCAGTAATTATCGATGACGAAAGTGATGCAGGTCTTGCTTATGCTGATACTGTACAACGTTTACTTGGTGAAGAAGTACCATTTAGATTTCTGACAGAAGAGAAAAAAGGATTCCTAAAAAGGATATTTGGTAGCTAACTATGTCTATACTCGACTACTTTAAAAGTAACAAAAAAACCAACACAGCGGTCACAGCTAAAGAGCGTTTACAAATTATTGTTGCGCACCAACGTGGTGAACGTGACGCGCCAGATTATTTTCCGAAAATGAAACAAGAGATCCTTGAAGTCATTAGAAAATATGTACATATCTCTGAAGATCAGGTATCGGTTCAATTAGAACAAAATGATGAAAACCTATCTGTATTAGAACTAAATGTGACCTTACCTGAAGGTAAATAAGCCTGAGTTTGTACCTGAGCTTGTAAAAAATACTCTCTAGTCACAGAGCGTAAAGAAAAGCCAAGAGTTTACTCTTGGCTTTTTTGTAGCAGCAATTTTTACACTTGATGTGTCTATTTAGCTAAACTTGATTGCAACTAGGGCATCTTTTACTAGCTTGGCGCGCCAGCCTTTTAATAACAATGGTTTTTCTGCAGGTTGCTTATTGTACAACCACATTAAAAACTCATGAATTAAACGTTTAGAACCGATAAACTCAATAGCAACGTCATGTTGCTCAGCCACCTGAATAAGAATATTTTTCACTTCTTTAAATGAGGCTTTGTAACCATTTTTCAGAGCGATTACATCTACTGCTTCAGGCAGATTGTTTAAGTCAGCAGTTTGTAACACTTTAATCAGTTCTTTACCGTGAAAGCGTTTTTCATGCTCTGTTAGATCATTTAGCTGATTAAGCTCAATCACTGTCTTAGGTTGTTTTTTAGCTAATGCAATTAAGGCATGATCTTTAATGATAAACCCAAGGGCTGAGTCTTTTTTCAACGCTTTTTGTAAGCGCCAAGTAGCTAATACTTTTAAGTAAGCGAGCTGCTGTGGAAATAGTTGAAACGCATTTTTCACTTTTAAATAAGCAAGCTCTTCATCAGGCGGAGTTAAACGCCCTTCTGTCATGCGCTCACCTTCTTCAAGTAGCCAATCCATACGGTTAGATTGTTGTATTTTCGCTAACAATTGCGGGTAAAGCTTGTAAAGGTAAAACACATCATTTGCAGCGTATTGCAGTTGTGCATCAGTCAGTGGACGTTTCATCCAGTCGGTGCGTGATTCACCTTTATCTATTTCGATATCTAAAAAGGTATTAACCAGTTTCGCGTAACCTAAACCATGCCCTAGGCCTGTAAAGGTCGCTGCAATTTGACTATCAAATAAGGGACTTGGCTGACATTGACCATAGCGCGCGAACACTTCTAAGTCTTCACTGCATGAATGAACAAGTTTAGTGATCTTCGTATCTGACAATAACTGCCAAAATGCTGATAAATCAGCTAAGGCAACGGGATCAATCAACGCTAGCGTCTTACCATCATAGGCTTGAATAAGCCCTAACTTTGCGTAATAAGTTCGTGTTCTAACAAATTCGGTATCAAGCACAAGTAATTCACTTTGCTGATACTGTGCTACTAATTTCGCTAAACTTTCTGGGTCGCTGATATATTCAAACGATAACAAAATACGCTCCAATTTTATCTTTTTAACCAATATAAAGCTAATAAAAAGCCGGCTATTGCCGGCTTTACTTTACGCTGATTTAACTTCGTCTCGAAGTTCTCGTCGTAAAATCTTACCTACATTGGATTTGGGTAACTCATCTCTGAATTCTACCAGTTTTGGTACCTTATATCCTGTTAAATGTTGGCGACAATGCTTAATGAGATCGCGTTCAGTCACAGTGTTATCTTTTGCAACGACAAAAATCTTAACTAATTCCCCGCTTGCATCATTTGGAACACCAACAGCAGCAACTTCAACCACTTTTGGGTGCAATGCCACCACGTCTTCCACTTCGTTAGGGAAAACATTAAAGCCAGAAACTAAAATCATGTCTTTTTTACGATCAACAATAAAAAAGAAGCCTTGCTCATCCATGTAACCAATATCACCCGTGGCTAACCAACCATCTTTATCAATCACTTTGGCAGTTTCTTCTGGGCGTTGCCAGTAGCCTTTCATTACCTGAGGGCCTTTAGCAAATAACTCACCTGTTTCACCTTGGGCTAATACCTTACCGTCATCATCTCGGACTTGAATGAAAGTCGAAGGAGCAGGAAAACCAATTGAGCCATTGTAACCTTCGAGGTTATAAGGACAACAGGTCACTAGTGGTGATGCCTCGGTTAAACCATAACCTTCTAACAGGCGCGTTTTGGTAATGGCCTGCCATTTATCAGCCACTGCTTTTTGTACCGCCATGCCACCGCCAATTGAGAACTTTAAGCGGCTAAAATCTAAATTTTTAAAATCTTCGTTATTCACTAAGGCATTAAATAAGGTATTAACCCCAGTTAAGGCTGTGAATGGATATTTCTTAAGTTCACCAATAAATGCTGGCAAATCTCTTGGGTTAGTAATAAGTAAGTTTTTACTGCCCTTGTGTAAAAACAATAGGCAATTAACAGTTAATGCAAATATGTGATAAAGCGGTAAAGCGGTAACCACAAACTCTGAGCCATTTTTTAAGGCTGGCGAATAGGCACCATTAGCTTGCAAGACATTACTGACCACATTGCCGTGAGTTAGCATTGCGCCTTTAGAAACACCTGTGGTACCACCGGTGTACTGTAAAAATGATAAGTCATCAGTGGTTATCTCAGGCTTGATATATTGTAAACGGCGACCTTTGGTAAGCGACTGTCTGAAAGATAATGCATGTGGCAAATCATATTTAGGCACCATCTTTTTGATATATTTAACAATAAAGTTAACTAGGGTGCGTTTAGGTGCACTAAGCTGATCACCAAGCCCGGTGATAATCACAGATTCTACCGGTGTTTCTGCAACGACTTCTTCAAGGGTGCGGGCAAAATTAGATACCACCACAATAGCCTTAGCGCCAGAGTCGACTAACTGATGTTTAAGTTCTCTTGGGGTATAAAGTGGATTGACGTTTACCACTACCATCCCTGCACGTAAAATACCAAACAGTGCAATAGGGTATTGCAACAGGTTTGGCATCATTAACGCGACTCTATCGCCTTTTTCAAGCTTGAGTTCGTTTTGTAAATAGGCAGCAAATGCACGACTTCTTTCTTCTAACTTACGATAGGTTAATGTCGCCCCCATGTTGATAAAAGCAGGCTGATCAGCATATTTAGACACTGCTGTTTCAAACATGTCTACCAAAGAGGTAAATTGTTCAGAGTCAATTTCTGCTGGTACATTTTCTGGTAAATTATTAATCCAAGGATGGTCCACAATTTTCTCCTATTTAATTAGCCCATTGCTATGAAGGAGCCCTTCAATATTGGCAAGGTCTAAAAATCACTGCTCTTTAAAACTAGCGTAAAATTTTATTATTGTTAGTCGCAGCAAAGTTGTTTGCGTTAATTTTTATTGTTTAGCCATAAAATCATACGGCCGTTTAAATTCGGACCATAATCACATAAATGAAATAAAAATCCTAGTGATTTCACCACAACAAGATACTAACTTAGAATAAAAGTTCTAATTTTATCGGACACAAGCTTTGCACTACCCATATGTAGGTGGTGATCACCTTCAATTTGTATATGGGATAGGCGACTAAACCATGATAATGCTTGAGGTAAAGCTAATTTTAACTGCTTAAAGCCCTGCTCGCCTAATATTAATAAACACTGGGTATCGCTCATGCTCATTAATGCGTCAACCTGTTCAAAGGTTAAACGATAAGGTGAGTCTAGCTTAAGGCGGGGATCACTTTTCCAACATAATTGCTGATGTTTAATTTCAACATTACGTTTAATGATTAACTCACACCATACTTTATCAAGGCCAGTTAACTGATGACGGGCATTAACCGCCCTGTCGAGGGTAAAGCTTTGCTTAACTATTGCTATGTTTGCCATCGATGATTTAGCGCCATTAAAACGATTATGCTGTTGAAAGCTATTAATCAGCCGCTTTTGGGCATGGGTTGGCTTTTCATATAACGGTGCTAATGCTTCAATCAAAATGAGCTTATCGACTTTGTGTGCAAAGCAAGCATTATAAGCCGCAGCAATAATACCACCTAAAGAGTGTCCAATGATGTTGAGGGGGGTTGAAGGGCTTATTTGATTGATTAATTCATCCAAGTCATAAATATAATCAAGCCAATGAAGTGGATAACTACCAGGTCTATGTTGTGAATTACCGTGACCTGGCCAATCAATAGCGAGTAGTTGAAATTGGCTTAATATACCCTGAGTATGTAACGCTTTAGCTAAAGGTTCAAAGCTATCAGCATTATCTAACCAGCCATGTAAAGCCAATAAAATAGGCTTATTTTTACAGCCATAGCGTTTGGCGCTTAAACGAATATGAGCCAATTGAAAATCGACTTCTTCAACTGGCAGCGATTGTTCAATTGACTCATTCATAAGCACGTAATTGACTCTTTTTATCTGAATGTCTAACTTAAGATTACTTAGCTTTTTTGATGAATTTTAGCGTCATGCGATCGCTTTCACCAATAGCAAGATACTTGTCTTTATCTTGCTCTTTTAATGCTAAACGCGGTGGTAAAGTCCAAACCCCTTTCTCATAATCTTTGGTGTCTTTAGGGTTAGCATTAATTTCAGAGGTTGCCGCTAGCGTGAAACCCACTTTTTCAGCTAGAGTAATCATTTCAGCTTGATCCATATAACCGCTTTCAAATGACATTCCAGGGTTTGATCTGTGTTCTACTACACCAAACACACCACCCTCTTTTAACACTTTATAAGATGTAGTGAAGGCATTTTCTAATTGCGCTTGCCCAGCCCAATTATGTAGGTTTCTGAAAGTCAGTACATAATCAACACTGTTATCATCCCCTAAAGCTAATGATGCTGGCGGCTGGAATGTAACTGTTGAAGCATTGCCTAATACCGCTTTGTTTTCAGCAAGCCAAGCTTCAAACTTTTTACCGGCTTTAGCGTAATACTGGGTTCTTTTAGTGTCTTCTTTTGGGTTGGTCTCAAAAATCGCACCAATATAATGGCCTTTATCAGCTAGGTATGGTGCTAAAATTTGCGCATACCAGCCACCGCCAGGCCATAATTCAATCACGGTATCATCAGGTTGAATACCTAAAAATGTTAAAGTTTCTGATGGGTTACGGTATTTATCCCGTGCGCTACTTTTCTCGGTTCTGAAATCACTGGCGACGGCTGCAGCCAGTTGCGGGTTAACCTTAACAGCCTGTGTATTTTCAGCCATGCCATGGTTATGAGCTATTGCTGTGTTAGTGACAGCAGACAAGCCTAAAACGCTAAGCCCAATAGCGGTAGATAATAATAACGTACGTTTCATTGTCTTCTCCCTGAAGAAATTGTCTCGAAAATATCAGCAACTGGTACGGCAAAGGTTGCTAAGTCGATCACTTTAGCCGATTGGCAGCTTTTTGTCGTCAACTCTTTTCCAACACATCCATAACATAAAACAACTGAATATCAGCCACATAATCACCCATATCCATGCAGGAATCCAAGTCAGTTGCGACAGTTTAGCTGCATCCCCTTGGCCTACGACTCGAAATAGTACCGTAGGGCTCGCCATGGCATTTAAGACAATCATCAATCCCATGACCCTTAATAGGCTATTAAGTAAAGCATTATGATCAAATTTAAGAGGTAATAAGAATACCACCGCAAGTGAAATTAATATGCCGATGGTGAGTAGATCCCGTGCCCACAGGATTAATGAACCAATAACGGTTATTCCTAAAATGCCTAAGGTAAAGCGGATCCCTGCACGCCAAGTGGCTAGCAAGAAAATCATATAGCCCCACAAGGCAGCACCGGGGTAGCCAGAAAAAGTAATCAATGGCGCAAAACCGCCTTGAGTAAAACAAAGGCCTGCACCATTGGGAAACAACTGGATTTTAGTGACTATGCCGCCAGATAAGATGGCTGCTATGCCATGAGATATTTCATGGAAATAACTTTCAAACCATTTGAATGGAATACTAATGAAAGGCAGTTTGGTAATTAAAAAGGCAAATAATAGTTCGAGAAAAAAGCGACCTTTTGAAGGGATAGCGGATAACTTGTTAGGTCGCGCATCATGCATATAAATCTATTCCTACCATTTGTTGAATATGTTCTCGTTGCGCAGAATGTTGGTTTATTAAATATTCTTGTATCGCACCAGCACTGGCCAATGTCTGACAATGGTCTTTGAATGGCTTATCTCTTGTCGCTGACGCCATGTCATTGTCGTATTGCAATTTAGCATCAAGCTTGGAATCAAATTCTGCGCTAGTTAGCGCCGGTAACTGTTTGCTGTCATCTTTAACGGCATCAAGCGTATCTGTTTGATTAGTTAGTTGAGTTTGATTTTGTAATGCAGAAAGCTTAACAACAGCGTTAGTTGAGATAGCTGAAACGTTTTTATGCCCATTAATATTGCTGGGATTATAGGAGGATAAAGGCTGAACTGAAGTATGTAAAAAAGCATTCATTGTTATCACTCCTATTATAAAAAGCCATTATGGCGCATTTGACAATGGCAACCCAATCGGCCTTATCTGTTACATCAGTGATAGCTGACAATAGCTCCCTATCACTGCTGTAAACTCATGGTGTTATTTATTCACGACCAGGTAATTTTTTCCAGGTGACTTTGTCACGTAAATACACAGGTGCAAGTTCATCCACTGAGGTCGCAAGTCCTTGCTCATGAGCTTTTATAGCTAACTTAATCATAGCTGATGCGTCGGGTAATGTTATCTGGGTCGCCTGTTTTTTCGCTACATCATTTAATAAATCTGGATAGGCTACAAAACCAGTGCCACAAATATGCATTGGCTTTTGCTTATCTAAAATAACGTCAACTGAATCAGGGCTAGAAACATGCTCAGCCCCCACTAGCGTTGCAATGCCGTCGACATTAATAAATTGTCCCCAATAAATTTCACTCATACGGGCATCAATGGCACAAAATATCTGTTCAGCTTGTTCGGTTTCGATGGCCATTTGCGCCATTGCAGCCAAGGTTGATACTCCAATCACGGGAATATCATGACCAAGCGCGAGGCCTTGAGTCATACTGGTACAAATACGAATACCGGTAAAGCTGCCAGGTCCACGACCATAGGCTATTAAATTTACATTTGAAATTTTAATGCCGGCTTCGGTTAGCACCTCATCAACCATAGGTAATATACGTTGGCTATGCTCTCTTGGTGCATCAAACACGCGATTATACTGTTTGTTGTCATGTAACAAAGCCGCTGAACAAGATTCAGTGCAAGTATCTAATGCGAGAATCGTTAAATCTGTATGAAGTTGAGTCATGTAAAAACGTGTTTACCTTACCATTAACTATGGAAAAAATGCTGGGCTAACTAATGCTGAGTATGGTGATTTAGCTAAATAACCTAAAGCCTGCAAGGCATTGTATCGGCACTGAGTCAGCTAAATCATCAACTGCAGTATAATAACTTATGGGATGCTTTTTAAAAAGCTTAACGCTTTATCTAAATCTCGGGTGCGATGCATTGGCGGTAACGAGTTAATAAAAGCTTCACCATAAGCTTTGTTTACGATGCGATTGTCGCACAATATTAACACCCCGCGATCTTTCTCATCTCGAATTAACCGTCCTACGCCCTGCTTTAAACTGATCACCGCTTGGGGCAAAGATATACTGGCAAAGGGATCTTTATTACTGCGTTCAGCATTAGCTGCACGGGCGCGGTACAAGGTATCATCAGGTGAAACAAACGGCAGCTTATCAATAATCACACAGCTAAGTAGCCGCCCTCTTACATCGACACCTTCCCAAAAACTGCTGGTGCCAAGTAATACCCCATTACCGAGTTGCCTGAACTTGTTTAACAGACTTTGTTTACTGGCTGAGCCTTGCACTAACAAGGGGTATTGCACTCGCCTTTGTAATGCGATAGCCACTTGCTGCAACATCTGGTGACTGGTAAATAAAATAAACGTTCGCCCTTGGGCCGCATTAATGGCTTGAATACAAACATCCACCAGCTGATTAACATTAGCTGCAGACTGGCCTGATTTCGCTAAATGGCGCGGCACGCAAAACATGGCTTGATTGGGGTAATCAAATGGGCTATCTAAAATCATTTGCTTGGCTTTCGATAAACCCATTTCATCGGCAAAATGCGTTAACTGGCGATTAACCTGCAAGGTCGCCGAGGTAAAGATCCACTGGGTTTGCTTATCAAATAATTGCTGACATTGTTTAGCAATATTAATCGGCGAGATCCGTAGCATAGTATGCTGCCCGCTGGGCTCAACACTATAAGCTGCATTACTGTCATTGCATTCAAAGTAACTATAAAGATTAGCCACCAGTGTCGATAACTTCACTACAATGTCATCTAAAGATTCACTTCGTCCGACGTGTTCGGTAATAACCAGTGTTAATAAATTGAATTCTTTCAACAATTCCCAAGATGAACTCGCAAGTGATTTATTGGAAATAACCTGTCGCCAGTCAGAAACATCAGCATCAATCAAATCATTTTGCCACGAAGCCAATTTGATTAAACAACGTTGACTTAATTGCTCAAGCTGAATGGTATCGCGCAGCTCGTTGCGATAGACCTCAATGATACGATGAAGTAATCTGTCTAGCTCTCTGGTTGGAATTTGTTGGCCGAAATAATTAATACAAACATCAGGCACCAAATGTGCCTCATCAAAAACGACCACATCAGCATCGGGCAATAACTCGGCAAAGCCAGTGTCTTTTAGTAAACGATCGGCAAAAAACAAGTGATGATTCACCACCACAACTTTGGCATCTTGTGCTTTTATTTTGGCTTTACGATTGAAACAATCATCATAAAAACTGCAACGTTTACCGGTACAAGTTTCTTTGGTGCTGGTTACTGTGGCAATGGTGGCTGAGTTTTCAGCCACAGCGGTCAAGTTACCAATATCACCATCTTTGGTCACACTGGCCCATTGATTAATTTTAATGAGTTCATCAACCACTTTCGGTGGCATCTGGCTAATATGTTGTAAGTTTTTGTCCAATTTTAATTGGCATAAGTAATTACTACGGCCTTTTAATAAGGCGGTTTTGGGCGCTACTGAAAACATCTTCAGTAATAAAGGTAAGTCTTTAAAAAATAACTGCTCTTGAAGGTTTTTACTGCCAGTGCTGATGATAATTTGTTTGCCACTTAATAACGCCGGGATCAGATAGGCGTATGTTTTACCCACCCCAGTACCAGCCTCAAGGATCACATTATGCTTTTGATCTATAGCATCGCTCACCGCCAGCGCCATATCGTATTGGCTTTGTCTTGGGCGATAGGAATGGATCCCTCTCGCTAATGCGCCAGTTGGCGAAAAAGCCAGTTGTACTTCTTTTTGTAATCGAGTGGTCACATTTGACTCTTTCAGCATTGATAGTAAGCAACTTATATGTGGCTTATTATCTATTTTAATCGCTTGGGTAACAATCTTTGCCTATCAATTTATCAATTTAAAGTTGCTATTCGAACAGTAATCTAGGCTCACTATTTTACAGCCCTTTTTAAATATCGATAAAATCCTTAACTTTACATAAACTAATGTTTATCATTAACTTGTATATACAAACTGGACAAATAAACGCCTAAAAACCATGTAATCATCAGCCTGATATAAAATATATTTTTTATTTCAAAAAAATACAAAATATGTGTTTATTCTGTATTGCAAACAAACTTAAAAGCGGTTAACGTGTTTGTACACAAATTACAGTCTGTCGCAAAATAGGTTGTAAAAAAATTACATACGTTAATTTAAAGAGAATTTATTATGTTCATCCGAATCAATACAAATCATCATCATCACCATATGCGGTAGCCTTCGGATGCTAACTGCCGAAGGACTATTTCCTTCAGGCGGTGGACAAAATACCCAAACCCCTGAAAGAAATTTCAGGGGTTTTTTAGTTTTAGGTTTTAAATATTTGTTTTTTATATCAATTTTATTAGAGGCTTCATTATGAGCGAAAATAACAGACTACGTATCGCAATCCAAAAATCTGGCCGACTTTCAAAAGAGTCTCAAAAGCTATTAAAAAGCTGTGGCGTTAAATTCAATGTTAATGAGCAGCGCTTGATTGTGCACGCTGACAACATGCCAATCGATTTATTGCGGGTACGTGATGATGATATTCCGGGTCTAGTTATGGATGGTGTGGTTGATTTAGGGATTATTGGCGAGAATGTTCTAGAAGAAGAACAAATAGAGCGTCAATCACTGGGTAAACCATCAGATTGCGTTAAATTACGCGAACTTGATTTTGGTGCTTGTCGTTTATCACTGGCGGTGCCTAATGAATTTAGCTACCAAGATGCCACTTCTTTAGAAGGTTTACGTATTGCCACTTCTTATCCCAACCTGCTACGTCGTTATATGCAAGAAAAAGGCATTAATTACAGTGACTGTATGCTTAAAGGTTCAGTTGAAGTCGCACCACGTGCAGGCCTTTCTGACGGGATCTGTGACTTGGTTTCAACTGGTGCCACCCTTGAAGCCAACGGCTTATACGAAACTGACGTTATCTACCGTTCAATGGCTTGTATTATCCAATCAGCACAAGAGCAAGTGCCTGCTAAACAAGCACTTATCGATAAAATATTATCACGCATGAATGGTGTGGTTCGCGCTCGCGAAAGTAAATATATCCTGCTACACGCGCCAACTGAAACATTAGATCAAATTGTGGCTTTATTACCGGGCGCTGAAAACCCAACTGTGCTGCCATTAAACGATGATAGCAATCGAGTTGCTGTTCACGCTGTCAGCACTGAAGATTTATTCTGGGACACGATGGAAGAATTAACCGCCTTAGGGGCAAGTTCAATTCTAGTTATGCCAATTGAAAAAATGGCGGGGTAGCCTTTATGGCAAATGTGAAGCAGCAAATGCAAATTCTTCAATGGACCAAGCTTGATGCTAAGGCGCAGCAACAAGCCTTAGCTCGCTCGCCATTAATTGGTGATTATAGTGTTGAGCAAACCGTGCGCGACATAATTAATGCTGTGGTTAAAGACGGCGATCAAGCGTTAACGCTCTTTAATCAAAAGTTTGATGGCGTTGAAGTCGACACCTTAGGGTTAACTGAGCAGCAAGTTAATGCCGCCTGCGCCCGCGTATCTGATGAGGTGAAGCAAGCCATTGCCGTGGCCTCAGAAAATATTGAACGCTTTCATCAGGCACAAACCTTTAGCCCTATTGATGTTGAAACTCAGCCAGGGATCCGCTGCGAGCTTCGCTCTGAAGCTATTGAAAATGTGGGTTTGTATATTCCAGGCGGCAGTGCGCCGTTGATTTCCACTGTAATGATGCTAGCGCTGCCGGCAAAAATTGCTGGATGCCAACAACGGGTTTTAGTTAGCCCGCCACCAATTAATGATGCCATTGTTTACGCAGCAAAAGTATGCGGCATCACTGAGATTTATCAAGTTGGCGGCGCACAAGCAATTGCCGCCCTCGCCTTTGGCACTGAAAGTATTCCTCAAGTAGACAAAATCTTCGGCCCTGGTAATCGCTTTGTGACTGAAGCAAAACGTTTAGTATCCCAAGATGGTCGCTGCAGTGTATCTATTGATATGCCAGCAGGTCCATCAGAGGTATTAGTGATTGCCGACAAAGACGCTGAGCCTGCGTTTGTTGCGGCAGATTTATTATCACAAGCTGAACACGGCCCTGATTCACAAGTTATGTTAGTTACTGAGTCTATGGCGTTAGCTGAAAAAGTTAATATGGCGCTTGAGTCTCAATTAAAGACCTTATCGCGCAGTGATATAGCAGCTCAAGCACTGAGCTGTAGTCGCAGTATTATTGTGAATGATATTGAGCAAGCGGCTTTAGTGTCTAATTTATATGGGCCGGAGCATTTAATCATTCAAACCAACAACCCACGTGCAGTTCTAAAACAAGTTCGCGGCGCAGGTAGCGTGTTTCTGGGTGCTTATACCCCTGAATCTGTTGGTGATTATGCTAGCGGCACTAACCATGTACTGCCGACATACGGTTATAGCCGCTCTGTATCAAGCTTATCCCTTGCAGATTTTAGCCGCCGCTTTACCGTACAAGAACTGAGCGCCCAAGGATTACAAAGCTTGGGTGAGACAGTGATGGTATTGGCTGAAAATGAATTACTCGATGCCCATAAGCAAGCCGTTGCCATACGTTTAAACAGCCTGTGAAATAAAAGTGAAGTGAGATTAGGATGATGACTGATTCGATGAATACGCCAATAGCAGCCAGACTTGCACGACCAGAACTGCTTGAATTAACGCCTTACGAAAGTGCAAGGCGTATTGGCGGTCAAGGTGATGTATGGATAAACGCTAACGAGTCGCCATTTAACAATAATGAACTTGATAAGCTCAACCGTTACCCTGAATGCCAGCCAGCAAGTTTGATTAATGCTTATGCTGAATACTCAAAAGTGAGCGCAGATAAAATTGTCACTTGCCGCGGGGCTGATGAAGCTATCGAATTATTAATAAGAGCATTTTGTGTTCCTGCGGTTGATAGTATTGCGTGCTTTGGCCCCACTTATGGCATGTATGCCATCAGTGCTAAAACATTCAATATTGGCATCACCAACTTATCGCTGACCAAAGATTATCAGTTACCTGATGCTTTTGCCCAGCAAGTCGAGAATGCCAAACTGGTGTTTATTTGTAATCCGAATAACCCCACTGGCACCATCATGGATAAAGACACCATTGAAGCCGCTATTGCTGCTATGCCTAATGCCATTGTGGTGATTGACGAAGCCTACATTGAATTTTCAGCCCAATATTCTGTTGCAGACCTGCTCCCTAAGTACCCTAATTTAGTGGTGTTAAGAACATTATCAAAAGCCTTTGCACTGGCTGGCGCACGTTGTGGGTTCTTAATGGCAAATACCGACATCATTGATTTAATCATGCGAGTCATCGCGCCCTATCCGGTGCCTTTACCTGTTCAACAAGTGGCAGAAAAAGCCTTATCCGCAAATGGTATCTCCTTGATGCAACAACAGGTTGAAGCACTAAAAGTGCAAGGTAATAGATTATCCGCAACCTTAACTGAGTTTGGCGCCAAGGTATTACCTGCCAATGGCAATTTCATCTTAGCGGAATTTGAGGATGTAGAACGGGTCGCCGTCGCACTAAAACAAGCGGGCATTGTAGCAAGAGCCTACAAAGACAACAGACTTGCTTCGCGTATTCGTTTTAGTTTTAGCTCACCAGCCGATACCGATAGATTAATCACTATGTTCAGAACGCTAAAAACTCACTCTTAAACTAAATATAAAAAACGCTCAACCCCTATTAAAAATATAATCGCTGGATAAATAGCTACTCATAACGCATTAAATTAAGACGTTAACGTCCTGCGAAACAGAATGATAAAAATTGAAGGAAGTAAGATGAAACAGAAAATACTCTTTATCGACCGAGACGGTACTTTAGTTGAAGAACCAGCAGTAGATAAACAGCTCGATCGTTTAGACAAATTGGTGTTTGAGCCACAGGTTATCCCTTCTCTGCTTAAGCTACAAAAAGCGGGCTATCGCTTAGTCATGGTGTCTAATCAAGATGGTTTAGGCACAGACTCATTTCCACAAGCTGATTTTGATGCACCACATAACATGATGATGGACATTTTTTCGAGCCAAGGGGTGATATTTGATGATGTGGTTATCTGTCCTCATTTTGATGCTGACAATTGCAGTTGTCGTAAACCCAAGCTTGGCTTAGTCAAAGATTACTTAACCCAAGGTAAAGTGGACTTTACGACCTCTGCTGTTATTGGCGATCGCCACACAGATATTGAACTGGCTAATGCCATGGGTATTGCCAGCTTTCAATATCAGCGCGATGGCTTAGATTGGTTAGCTATTACCGATGCACTGCTCAATAAAGGCCGCACATCAGAAGTGGTTAGAACCACCAAAGAAACTGACATTAGAGTCAATGTGAACCTAGATGACACCAGTAAAGGCGTTATCAACACCGGCATTGGCTTTTTTGACCACATGCTTGATCAAATACAAACCCACGGTAATTTCAAAATGGACGTCACTGTTGATGGCGACTTAGAAATTGATGATCACCACAGCGTGGAAGACACAGCGCTTGCCATTGGCGATGCACTGCGCCAAGCATTAGGTGATAAACGTGGTATTGCCCGTTTTGGTTTCAGTCTGCCAATGGATGAAGCCAGTGGTGAATGTTTAATGGATATATCTGGCCGCCCTTTTATCAAATTCAATGCTGATTTTGAGCGTGAAATGGTCGGTGAGATGGCCACAGAAATGGTACCTCATTTCTTCCGCTCATTTGCTGATGGCCTTCGATGCACCTTGCATATCAGCACCACGGGCGACAATGATCACCACAAAGTGGAAGCTTTATTTAAAGTGCTGGGCCGCACCCTTCGTCAAGCCGTGAAAGTTGAAGGTGATATTTTGCCATCAAGTAAAGGCGTCCTGTAAGGAGTGAGTATGAATACTGACACTACTGTGATTTTAGACACTGGCTGCGCCAATTTAAGCTCGGTGCGCTTTGCCTTTGAACGCTTAAATGCCGACGTTATCGTGTCACGTGATCATGAGGTTATCAAAGCTGCCACCAGAGTAGTACTGCCTGGCGTAGGAACAGCTGGCGCTGCTATGGATGCCCTCAATAATCGTGATTTAACTGAGGTTATTAAACAGCTCAAGCAACCGGTTATGGGTGTTTGTCTTGGCATGCAAATGATGGCTGACAAGTCTATCGAACACGGTGGCCGCTCAGAAGCAGGCCGCAGTGACAATGATATTACTTGCCTTGGTTTAATCCCAACACAAATTGATCATCTTGATAGTAAAGGACTACCACTACCTCATATGGGCTGGAACCAAATAAGCGTGTCAGATCATCCGCTATTTGAAGGGATAGAAGATGGCAGTTACGTGTACTTTGTCCATAGCTTTAAGGCACCGATAAATAAATACACCATCGCGACATCAGAATACGGTGAAAAGTTTAGCGCCGCCATTGGCAAAGACAATTTCTTTGGGGTCCAGTTTCACCCAGAAAAAAGCGCCAATGTCGGCGCCAAAATATTACAAAATTTCCTAAACATGGGGAAACCAGCATGATCATTCCAGCAATCGATTTAATTGATGGCCAAGTAGTGCGTTTGTACCAAGGTGACTATGCCCAGCAAACCACTTTTAATTTAAGCCCATTAGCACAATTACAGTCATACCAAGACCAAGGCGCAAAGCTATTACACATTGTTGATTTAACTGGTGCGAAAGACCCTGAAAAACGCCAAATAGCACTCATTGGTGAATTAGTAGCGGGCCTGAGCACCGACATACAAGTTGGCGGCGGTATTCGCAGCGAACAGCAAGTTAAAGAGCTGCTTGAGCTAGGAGTTAAACGAGTCGTTATTGGCTCTCTCGCAGTTAAAGAACCAGCATTAGTTAAAAGCTGGTTGCTAAAATACGGTAGCGAAGCCATTTGTTTAGCACTTGATGTCAATATTAACCAGCAAGGCGAGAAAATTGTTGCAGTCTCTGGTTGGCAAACCGGTGGCGGGAAATCACTTGAATCCTTAGTCAGTGAATTTAAAACCGTTGGCCTTAAACATGCTTTAGTCACTGATATTAGCCGTGATGGTACCCTTCAAGGTGCTAACAATGAGCTTTATCAAGAGCTAGCAACCACCTACCCTGACATCAACTGGCAAGCATCAGGTGGCATTGCCTCACTTGATGATGTTGCCGCCGTAAGAGACAGTAACGCCGATGGTATTATCATAGGTAAAGCACTACTTATTCAAAACTTTACCGTTGAGGAGGCAATAACATGTTGGCCAAACGCCTAGTACCTTGCCTTGATGTGCGCGATGGCCAAGTGGTCAAAGGTGTGCAATTTCGTAATCATGAAATTATCGGTGATATTGAGCCCCTTGCTGCGCGTTACGCCCAAGAAGGCGCCGATGAATTAGTCTTTTACGATATTACCGCCAGTGCCCATGAACGGGTCATAGATAAATCCTGGGTTAGCCGGGTTGCTGCGCAAATTGATATTCCGTTTTGCGTCGCTGGCGGCATTAAAACCATTGAGCAAGCTCGGCAAATGCTGGCCTATGGCGCAGATAAAATCTCCATCAACTCGCCAGCGCTTACAGATCCTAGCTTGATATCAAGGCTTCAAGATGAGTTTGGCCGTCAATGTATTGTGATTGGCATTGATTCATTTTATGACGCCGACTCAAACAGCTATAAAGTAAAGCAATTTACTGGTGATGAAGCCGCCACTAAAGACACCCAATGGTACACCCAAGATTGGGTTGAAGAAGTACAAAAGCGTGGCTGTGGTGAAATTGTTTTAAATGTAATGAACCAAGATGGTGTGCGCGGTGGTTACGACATTACACAACTGAGCATCGTCAGAGCCATATGTGATGTACCATTAATAGCATCCGGCGGTGCTGGCACCATGGCACATTTCAAAGAGGTGTTTGAACAAGCGAATGTCGATGCCGCCCTTGCAGCGAGTGTGTTTCATAAAGGCATTATTGATATCAATGAATTAAAACAATACCTAGCCCAGCACAAGATCGCGATCAGGCTATAACTTACAAAACAACAGAGAACACTATGACAACACAAATTACCTTTGATGGCAGTAAGTTAGATTGGGAAAAACAACAAAACTTAATTCCTGCTGTAGTGCAAAACCACCTTACCGGTAAAGTCTTGATGCTAGGTTATATGGACCCAGCAGCACTGGCTAAAACCCTTGAAACAGGCAAAGTCACCTTTTTTAGTCGCTCAAAACAGCGCTTGTGGACAAAAGGTGAAACCTCAGGCAATACCCTAGATTTAGTCGCCATCGATCAAGATTGCGATAAAGACAGCTTGCTTGTGCAAGTCATCCCTAATGGCCCAACTTGTCATACCGGCACAGAAAGCTGCTGGGAAGATGGTAATGCCCATAGCTTTATCGATAACTTAACCAATGTGATTATTTCTCGCAAAGGCCAAAGCGCCGAATCAAGTTATACCGCATCTTTATTTGAGCGTGGCACCAAACGAATTGCCCAAAAAGTCGGTGAAGAAGGTTTAGAAACAGCACTAGCGGCAGCCACTAATGATAAAGAAGAATTGATCAATGAAGCTTCAGATCTAATGTATCACTTAATCGTGTTACTTGAAGATCAAAAGCTATCAATGGCACAGGTAAACCAAAACCTAATGCTGCGTCATCTAAATAGTAAGTAGTAGATAAGCCACTTTCTATAGCGTGAATTATTTACTGCAGATTAGGCAACAAAAAAGGCACTATCAAGTGCCTTTGTTATTTTTATTAAAAACAGCTAATTACGGCGTTTTAAAATATAGCTGCTAGGCTTGATCAGCCCATAGTTTTTCATCACCATGCATCTTATAAAGACTTTCAGCACGAGACACTAATAAGTTAGCAAACTTCAATTGAGTTTCATCTCGGGTCACCCCTGACTTATGTAGGTTTTCTGCTTTAAGTTGCCACATCATTGAAAAATGACGAATCGCATCGCGGGCAGTTGCAGCAACTTTAACATCAACATAATCAGACGGTAAATCACCAGACATCACCCAAAATGTTTGCTTAGTTGGCTGCTTGGACTCCATTTTCCAAATCGCTAAATAAGGCACTAAATAACGGCTTTCATCAGCAATGACTTTTGATGGTATTACACCTTTTTCAGCGAGAAATCGGTTCGCTTTTTGAAATTGTGTTTTTACCCATTCCTGTCTTAATTGCTCAGGATCTTGTTGCGCAGTTGTCGGCTCAGCCACTGATTCACTCATACTACCTTCCTATTTTATTGTTATTTGTTGTCATCATTAATTCAACAATTGCACTCATTTTCAGCTCAAAATGTTACGAAACGATTAAAAAGTTTACGTTTACGTAAAGTGGCAAGCAAAATTGCCACGTAGATCACAAAATTAAATGAATCTAACTTTGTTGAGAGTATCGCTAAATGCTATCGTTCTGCAATAAATATCATAAGCCGTCGTTAATCAGCAGTGGTTGACGACTAATAAATCGCACAGCGGAGATCACAAGTGGCTCTATTTAATCATGTCTCGTTTGATGAACACGAACAGGTCGTGTTTTGTAACGACAAAGAAAGTGGCTTAAAAGCAATTATTGCCATTCACAATACTAACCTTGGGCCAGCAGTTGGCGGGTGTCGTATGTGGAACTACGATTCAGATGATGAAGCACTGACTGACGTATTACGTCTTTCACGTGGTATGACTTATAAAAATGCACTTGCTGGATTAACCATGGGTGGCGGTAAGTCAGTGATCCTTGCCGATCCTAAAACTACAGATCGTGAAGCGTTATTCCGCGCTTTTGGCCGCTGTATTCATACACTTGGCGGTAAATATTTTTCAGCGGAAGATGTTGGCGTAACCACAGCCGATATCATGATTGCTCATGAAGAAACCCCATACATGGCAGGCCTTGAAGGTAAAAGTGGTGATCCTTCACCTTATACTGCTTTAGGTACCTACCTTGGCATTAAAGCAGCGGTAAAACACCAACGTGGTCTTGATAGCTTAAAAGGCCTTAAAATTTCAGTTCAAGGTGTGGGTCATGTGGGATATTACTTATGTAAACACCTGCATGAAGAAGGCGCTGAATTAATCGTAACTGATATTCATCAAGCATCACTTGATAAAGTGGCGACTGAATTTGGCGCGACAGTGGTTGCTCCACAAGACATTTATACTCAAGATGTTGATGTGTATGCGCCATGTGCTTTAGGTGCCACTATCAATGACACGACTATCCCGTTATTAAAAGCAACGATTGTTGCTGGTTGTGCCAATAACCAATTAGCAGAAGTACGCCATGGTGAAACATTAAAAGACATGGGTATTTTATACGCCCCTGACTATGTCATTAATGCTGGCGGTATCATTAATGTTTCGTTTGAAAGTGACTATGATGCAGCTAAATCAACTCAAAAAGTTGAAGAAATCTACAACACGCTACTAAAAATATTTAGCCAAGCTGATGCAGAAAACCGCACCACAGGCGATGTTGCTGATGATATGGCACGTGCCATTATCAATGGCGCAAAGTAACTGTTAGCGCAGTTGATTTAATAGCAGCCGATTAAGTAAAAATACTTAAACGCACATTAATTGCTAAAGAGCACCTATTTAAGGTGCTCTTTTTGTTTCCGACTTCTGACGGGTCAATAAATTAACTTTATACCCATCTTAAATCAATTTTAAATTTATCTTTCAATTCCTGTTTAAACTCAGCTGTTAACTCAGCGATAACTCAGAAATAAGCTTTGAAAGCTTTGAACTGTACACCTCAAAGTAGCTGAATTTAACCTCATAAAATGTATCTTAATTTGATATTTGTTGTCGCTGCAATTGTCTGATATAACTTAATAAAGGAATGGGAGGAAGCGATGAAAACAATTGAACATGTAATGAGTCCTCGAGTTGTCACTGTTGAAATGGATGACAGAATAACTATCGCTAAAAACATTTTTGATAATATGCCATTTCATCATTTAGTGGTGAAGGATGAGCATAATCAAGTTGCAGGTGTTTTATCACGAAAAGATTTATTTAACGCCATAAGTCCCAATTTAGGCACAGCTGCCGAGTTAACCCGCGACATTGATACACTGCAAAAACGAGTTCATCAGGTAATGTCACACCATCCGATCACCATAGGGCCAGAGATAACAATTGAACAAGCCTCACAAATATTACTAACTGAAGGTATAACTTGTTTACCAGTACTTAAAAACCAACAGCTTATTGGAATCGTAAGCTGGCGAGATCTGCTATCTCATTATTGTCATTTAGGCTGCAGCGCCGCTTAAAAAGGCATCTAGTGATTGCAGGTATATCACTCTCCACTTATTCGCCCCTTGAGGTTAAAATCATTGCCAATCTCAAGTGTGGCCCCCTGTATTACGCCGAATATACAAGTATTGTCAGCTTTTGAAATAAAAAATATTTTCCTTATCTCAACAAGTACATAGTCTAAGATTCAAAAATAGTTCATCTGATAAACTGGAAAACGTCATATTTGTCTGCTTATCTTAAGGTAGCTTTAGCAGCCAAGGAGTAGGTCATGACAAGTTTTACATATCAGCTGAATCAAGAGAAAATTGAGTTGCATGCCAGTGACTGGAGTGGTGTTGAGCGAGTATTAGTTAACGACAAAGTGGTTTCAAGCAAAATTAACTTTGGTCAGCGTAGTACTCACCAAATTAAGCTACAAAATGGCAAACCTTGCATGTTGCAGTTGCTTATTGATCCCCAAACAGAACAGCTTACCTGTCGGGTGTACAAGCAAAACGAATTGATTGCCAATTTGAAAGAAGGTAAAACCAAGCTGTTAAGCAGTAAAATTATTTTTGAAGCCAGTGTATTACTCGCCTGTTTAGCAAGCTTAGGGCTTTACTGGATGAGTTAGAGGCTTATTGGCTTGTGTGCCTTTGACTTGTTAAATTAACAAGGCTGCTAAAATCTATCTCTCCACACAATAAAAGCCACTTTAAGTGGCTTTTTGGTTATTTATTCATTCATTGAATACAACATAGGAATAAAGGCCGTAAATGCCCTATTAGCATAATGACAAGCTGTCATTATTGATACAAACCAGCTGCGTGTTTTCATAATTACCGCTACCTGCAGTTACTGTGGTAATGGTTATTTTGCGAAGCGGTTCAGACTCAATAGCCACCGACAATATGGTGCCATCTCGGGCAATAATCAGCCCATCAATAAAATCTCCCACATTTAAGTCAGCATATAATTTAATGCTCATAGTACCAATTGATCGTGGTTCAAGCCGCCCTTCTGCAATCACGACCGTTTGATTATTATCCAGTGGATACGCTTTAATAAAGGTGCCGCTAGTTGAGGTGGATATCTGATAACCATCCTTAGCATAGGAAGGACTAGCAAGGAACAAAAGCACAGCGCTTATTAACATCATTAATTTTAACTTCATCATGTCACCTATATATCAGTCAGTAAACTTAACTATAGCAGTTGTTTAGACTTCTTAGAGCAAGATCTCTTTCAAGCTAGATAGTAACTTTCTAACTTACTTTTGATGGCAGATATTAGCTTGCTAAAGCGTTTATGCCCCATAGCCATTTTGAATAAATCAACGTCGCGGTACTGAGTTCACAGCAGATTTATAACGCTGGATTTCACTTAATTTCCAAACTCCGTTTGGATTAACGTCGTGGCGCTTCGCCCCTTCTTTTGCAAAGAGCAGAGTCAAGGGGGAAAGCGCACACATTTTACAAAAGAAGCCCTTAACAATCCCTCAGCACCCCAACGAAAAATGCTGAAAAACGCATGATTTTCGACGGGGATTGATCCAGCTTCTGACTTCGTTTGTAGACTGCTTCGGTCTTATTCAAAAATGCTAGCGCTTCCGATGGTGCATCCATGCACCGCGAAAGATAGCTTGGCATCCATGCCAAGCTCACGGTCTTTTCTCGATGACCTCAATTCATATTGAGTCTTTTAGCTGATTAGATTCTTGGTTTTTTTAGCTTTTTTAATTGCCACGAATACACTCAAATCGAAGAGATAATAATCCCGGTGTAGATGCAGCAGCGAGCTTCTGACTGCCAAGGATGGCAAGAATGTCATTATTTGTCTGGAACAAATTTGACCAAAACATGGCGAAGTTTCACAGTGTGAAACGCTCTGAGCGAGAGGCAAGGATGCCGAACTGGCCGTTTAACATGGATGTTATTTGTTTTGGCAGAGCTTACATGGACCTTTTGATTTATATAAAGAGTGCAGCGTCTCGCAGTTGTATCTGCACAAAAGGTCGCTCTTTCACATCTGACCCATAGGGATTTGGGAAATGTCATGATGATGTCGGGAACATCATTGACCATGTGATCGCGACATTTGTATATCCTATACATCACCTGCGGCAGGCAATGGATTAAATTGAAGTAATGGACTATCGTAACGGATCCAATATAAATGAAGTATAAAGTTGGTGGTCGTAAAACATTTTGCCCCAAAATGAGTTGGTGCTAGCAATGGGATAATCAGCATAACCTTACTTTTTCTAATCGATTATGACCGCCTTACTTGTCGTCCAAATGACTGGTTGCCTATACAGGTATAACTGATTTTCTCCAAATTGAGATAATTCTGGCACCAAAGGATGCGTAAAATGAGCTTTTTACGCATCGATAATTTTGTAACATTCGAGAAAACCCATACATATCAATCTACTGCGAAATTTTTTAAAGTGTTGTATAGACCTCGTAAACAAAGACGCATTCTTTTTCCGGCAGTATTTTGAGCATTACTTACGTATTCGCGAAAATATTCGATTTACAACAAGGACTTAGCGATGGTATCTTTGAGGTTTGAATTGAGCAGCCTGGAACATTATTGAGCTGCTAATGAATAAGCTGTTCTTGACCTGCGGTAGACGATTTTTAGCAAAAAAGAAGTGATATTTAAGTCTAACCGAAGGAATAGATAGAGCCAAACGTGAGGGAAGAAACGCCTAATTTATGATAGCTTGAAGGCACT